>NZ_CP110136.1:4200000-4362723 GCF_025979705.1 Hymenobacter sp. YIM 151858-1 | reverse complement strand
CAGTTAGGCGGCGCAATCGTTGTGCGGAGAGGTGGAGACTAAGTAGACCGAGAACCGGGCGCGCAGGCCCGGTTTCGGCGAAAGGGAGACAAAATTGTGGAAAAATCGGGAGGCTGCCAAACGCTTTCGCGCTAACCAATAGCTGAAGCGTTGATACTCAGCGCTCCGGCCGCTGCCACGCCTGCTTTGCGCGTTTTGCGGTCGAACACGTAGTCGATGCGCCCGAGCTTGATGCCCGACCAGCCCACCTGGTTGATGAGCGTGCGGTGGCCTTGCCCGCCCTCCACCACGGTGGGGGTATCGAGGAAAGTATGCGTGTGGCCACCTAGGATCAGGTCGATGCCCGGCACGGCGGCGGCCAGCTTGTGGTCGTCGACTTTGGCGCTGTCGTACTTGTAGCCCAGGTGCGACAGGCAGATAATTAGGTCGCACTTTTCGGGGCCGCGCAGGTGCTGCACTTGCTCCCTGGCCACGGCAATCGGGTCGAGGTACTTGGTGTTGCCGATGTTTCGGTCGCCCACCAGCCCGGTCAGGTCAATGCCCACACCAAACACCCCGATGCGCACGCCCTGCTTCTCGAACACCTTGTAGGGCTGAAAGCGGCCCTTGAGGGGGGTTTGCGAAAAATCGTAGTTGGCGTTGATAAAGGGAAACTGCGCGTGGGGCAGTTGCTTCTCCAGGCCCTGCAAGCCGTTGTCGAAGTCGTGGTTACCTAGGGTAGCCGCGTCGTAGCCCATTTGGCTCATCAGCTTGTACTCCAGTTCGCCCCCGAAAAAGTTGAAATAAGGCGTGCCCTGCCAGATGTCGCCAGCATCGAGCAGCAGCACGTTGGGCTGCTCCTTGCGGATGTTGGCCACCAGCGCGGCGCGGCGGGCCATGCCGCCCTGGTCGGCCCACTGCGCGCTACCCACCGGAAACGGGTCGATGCGCGAGTGCATGTCGTTGGTGTGCAGCACGGTAAGGCGCACCTGGCCGCCGGCTTCGGCCGAGCTGATGAGGCCCGGGCCCAGCAGACCTAGGCCTGCCACGCCCCACGCCGAAGATTTGATAAAGTCGCGACGATTCATGTATTCAATGAGCAAGTATCAATGAGCAACCGGAGGAAGGCGTAGCCAATGAACAATGCTTCCTGAACGCCGAGCCGTGCCCCAGCGGGCCGCTCATTGTTCATTGATCATTGTTAATTGATGAGCTTCACCCGGCCTTCAACTTTGGCCTCTACGGGTTTGCCGGCTTTGGTGAGCTGGCGAATGTGGTCGTTGATGGCCGAGCGTACCAGCACGCCGGTGGTGCGGGGCTTAATCGGCTTGAAAAACGTAAGCTGGTCGCCGCCGCCGGCGAGGTAGTCGGAAATGGCAATGGTGTAGGTACGCGCGGCATCGAAGGGTTGGCCGCCGATGCGAATGTCGGTGGGCTTGCCATCGGCCGCCACGGCGTAGGTAGCGCCCGCCAGGGCCATTTTTACGCGGGCGGCGTAGTCGAACATCTGCTGCACCACGGGGCCGGGCGCATCCAGCACTACCAGCTCGTTTTCAAACGGCATCAGCTCGAACACCGAGCCCACGGTGATATTGCCGGCGGGCAGCTCGGCGCGCAGGCCGCCGTTGGTCATTACGCCTAGGTCGATGGGCTGGCCCAGAACCGTGGCAGCCCGCTCGCGCAGGATATCGGCCGTGAAGTTAGCCAGCGGCGACTCGCCGGGGTTCTTGCGGATGGCCGAGGGCGCGGTGCCAATTACCTCGTCCATCTGCTCTTTTACCTTTTGGCGGTACGGCGCCACCACGGCTTCTACCTTGGGGTCGGCGGGCTGGGCAGCCGTTACGGCAACGGCCGTGGTGCTCGGCAATTGGGCCTGGGGCTGATAAGCAGCGCGCTGGCAGGCCGGCAGGGCCACCACCGCGGCCAACAACAGCCCTAGGCTCCGATTCAGGAATGCAGTCATAACAGCAAAGGTACAATAAGCAAGCCACGGCTTGGGGCGCCACTCCAACGCCACGCTTCCGTATTAGGTGCGATGCCTGCGGCAGAAAGTGCAGGCACCGGGCGCTTACCCAATTGCCAGCCGCTTTTTTGCCACCAAACCCGGTATCTTTCCGCCGCTAAAGCTGGCCCGCGTTGCCCATTGCTAGTTTCCCCGCTTTTTATGTCCGATACGCCCCGTTCTGCGCCCGTTACATTCACTGAGTTCGATTCGCTTAGCACCGAAGCCTGGCAGGAGCGCATCCGGCGCGACCTGAAGGGCGCCGACCCGGCCAGCCTGCAGTGGCACACGCCCGAAGGCCTGGTTATCGAACCCTTTTACCACCGCGAGGCCCTGGCGGCCCTAGGTCAGCAGCTCACGCCGCAGGTGCGCCACACGCCCAACGCGGCGCCCAACGCCTGGCGCAACGTGCCTACCCTGCGCGTAGCGGCCACCGACGACGGCCACGCCGCCGTCGACTTTGCGGCCAAGGCCCTGCACAGCGGTGCCGACGGCATTCACTTCGACCTGGATGCGCCCGAGCGTTTCGACCTGGGGTACATGGCTGCCAACCTGCCGCTCAGCACCGCCTACCTAGGCTTTACGGTGTGCCGCCAGCCCGAGGAGTTTACCACGCGCCTGCTCGAGGCCACGGCCGGGGTGCAACTCCACGGCTTTTTGCGGTATGCGCCCGGGGCCTTGAGTCTGCCCGACGACTACGCCCTGCAAGTGCACGGCCTGCGCCGCTGCGTTCAGCTCACGCGGCACCTGCCCGACTTTTACACCCTGGCTCTCAACGGCAGCTTCTTCAACAACCGCGGCGCATCGGCCACGCAAGAGCTGGCTTGCATTTTGGGCCTGGCGGTGGCTTACCTCGAAAATTTCGTTGCGGCGGACCTCGACGTAGACGCGGCTACGGTGGCTTCGGCCATGCACGTGCACGTGAGCATCGGCCCGAGCTATTTTGTGGAAATAGCCAAGCTGCGCGCGCTACGCCGCCTGTGGGCCACACTGCTGCACGCCTACGGTTTGCCTACCGAGGTAGCCGCGGCCCTGCGCATTCATGCGGCTACGTCGTCGTGGACGCAGACCACCCTCGACCCCCACACCAACATGCTGCGCGTAACCACCGAGGCGATGAGCGCGGTGCTGGGCGGCGCCGACTCGGTTTCGGTAACGCCCTACGACAGCCTTTACGCCGCACCCAGCGAGTTTTCGGCGCGCATTGCCCGCAACGTGCCCATTATTCTGCGCGAAGAAGCCCACCTCGACCGCGTAGCCGACCCCGCAGCCGGCTCTTACTTTATCGAGACGCTTACCGACCAGCTGGCGCAGGAAGCGTGGGCCATGTTCCAGGAAACCGAAGCCAAGGGTGGGTTCCTGCAGAACCGGGGCCGCATTCTGGAGGATATCCGCAAGCTGGCCCTCGACAAATTCCACCGCATTGCCACCGGCGAGCAGGTGATTGTGGGCACCAACCGCTTCCAGAACCCCAACGAGCAGTTCGATTTCGACCCGAAAAAACTGCTCCGCAGCCGCCACTTCGATACCACCCGGGCAGCGTACCCCTCGGAGGTGCTGCGCCTGGCTACGGCCATGCACTTTGTGCGCAAAGAGCTGCAAAAGAAATCGGCCGCGGTGGTGCTGCTCGGGCCCGATACCATCCAGTTTGTGCACGATTTGTACACCAACCTGCTGCCGCCCGATGAGCGCCCCGCCTCCAACGATTTGCCGCCCATGGGCACGCTGTCGGTGCTGTTCTCCTCGCCCGATGCGGCTACGCTGATGTACGCCAACGAAGCGCAGTTCCGCGAGTTCGCGCAGTTCATCATGAAGCTCGACGAGGAAAACGCCCCCGAGCTGGAGCTGGAAGCGCCGCTGCTGCTTACCGCCGACCTGGCTACCATGCAGGACGCCGTGAAACACTTTGGCTTTAAGGAGTTTACCGTGCACGGCCACACCACCGAGGATGTGTTGGCGCGACTGCAAGGCAGATAGGTGACAAGTAACAGGTAACACGTGACAGGTGAGTTATGCGGCGTGATAAGCCCCATTATCGGCTAGAATGCTGGCGGCAGGCTTTTGACTTTGTGCCCGTAGCGTACGCGTTAGCCAACTCGTTTCCGACGGCTGAGAGGTATGAGCTGGCTTCGCAGCTCCGTCGTGCCGCCACTTCTGTTCCGCTGAACATCGCCGAAGGTGCTGGCCGCTATAGCTCGGCCGAGTTTAGCCGGTTTTTGCTTATCGCTCGCGGCTCGGTTACGGAACTGGACACCATTCTACTTCTGGCCGAACGCCTTGGCTACATCACGGCGCTCCAAGCCGACGATGCCATTGCCACGCTGGACCGCGTAACGGGGCTAATCAACGGGTTGCTGAAAACGTTGAAGCAAAAAGAACAAACGCAGCCGCCGACACCCTAGGATTGACCCCGCATCATTTGTGACCTGTTCCTCCTAACCTGCCAACCTCCCACCCAAAACCCGCCACGTGCCGCTTGCCACATGTTACCCGTGACTTGTCACGTGTTACCCAGAAACCCATGAAACCCGATTTCGCCCATATACCTTACAACGCAGCTCCGCTGCCTGCCAACCCGGCTTCCTCCAAAACCTCCGCTACCCCGGAAGGCATCGAGCTGAAGGCATTTTACACTGCCAACGACGTGGCCTCGCTCGACCACCTAGGGTTTGGCGCCGGCCAGGCGCCGTACCTGCGCGGGCCGTACAGCACCATGTACGTACAAAACCCCTGGACCATTCGGCAGTACGCGGGTTTCTCGACGGCCGAAGAATCCAACGCCTTTTACCGCCGCAACCTGGCCGGTGGGCAGAAGGGCCTTTCGGTGGCGTTTGACCTGGCTACGCACCGCGGCTACGACTCCGACCACCCGCGCGTGGTAGGCGACGTGGGCAAGGCTGGCGTGGCCATCGACTCGGTGGAGGACATGAAGGTGCTCTTCGACCAGATTCCCTTGGATCAGATGTCGGTGTCGATGACCATGAACGGGGCGGTGCTGCCGGTTATGGCCTTCTACATTGTAGCGGCCGAGGAGCAGGGCGTAGCGCCGGAGAAGCTGTCGGGCACCATTCAGAACGATATTCTGAAGGAGTTCATGGTGCGCAACACCTACATCTACCCGCCCGAGCCATCGATGCGCATCATTGCCGACATCTTCGCCTACACCTCGCAGAAGATGCCGCGCTTCAACTCGATCAGCATCTCGGGCTACCACATGCAGGAAGCCGGTGCCACCGCCGACCTGGAGCTGGCCTATACCCTGGCCGACGGCGTGGAATACGTGCGTGCGGGCTTGAAAGCGGGCATGACCATCGACCAGTTTGCGCCGCGCCTCTCCTTCTTCTGGGCTATCGGCATGAACCACTTCATGGAAATTGCCAAGATGCGCGCCGGTCGCTTGCTGTGGGCCAAGCTCATCAAGCAGTTTGGGGCCGAAAACCCGAAGTCGTTGGCCTTGCGCACGCACTGCCAAACCTCGGGCTACTCGCTCACCGAGCAGGACCCGTTCAACAACGTGACGCGCACTTGCGTGGAGGCCTTGGCCGCCGCCCTAGGTGGCACACAAAGCCTGCACACCAATGCCCTAGACGAGGCCATTGCCCTGCCCACCGATTTCTCGGCCCGCATTGCGCGCAACACCCAGCTGTACCTGCAGCACGAAACCGACATCACGAAGGTGGTTGACCCCTGGGGCGGTTCGTACTACGTAGAAACGCTCACGCACGAGCTGGCCGACAAAGCCTGGGCCCTCATTCAGGAGGTAGAAGCCCTAGGTGGCATGGCCAAGGCCATTGAAACGGGCCTGCCCAAGCTGCGCATCGAGGAGGCCGCCGCCCGCAAGCAGGCGCGCATCGACTCGGGCAAGGAGGTAATTGTGGGCGTGAACAAGTACCGCGTGGAGGAGAAAACCGATATCGAGATTCTCGACATCGACAACGCCGCCGTGCGCGACTCGCAGATTGCCCGCCTCAACCGCATCCGCACGGAACGCGATTCGCCCGCCGTGCAGCGCGCCCTCGAGGCCCTGACCGACGCCGCCCGCTCGGGCCAGCAAAACTTGCTGGAGTTGGCCGTGGAGGCCGCCCGCCTGCGCGCTACACTAGGTGAAATTTCCGACGCGCTGGAGAAGGTGTACGGCCGCCACCAAGCCACCATCCGCACCGTGTCGGGTGTGTACTCTGCCGAAATGGACTACGACCAGGAATTTGCCAAGGCCCGCCAGTTGGCCGACGAGTTCAGCCAGAAAGAAGGCCGCCGCCCCCGCATGATGGTGGCCAAAATGGGCCAGGACGGCCACGACCGTGGCGCCAAAGTCATTGCCACTTCCTTCGCCGACGTGGGCTTCGACGTGGACATTGCCCCCTTGTTCCAGACGCCCGATGAAGTAGCCCGCCAAGCCGCCGAAAACGACGTGCACGTGGTAGGTGTGTCGTCGTTGGCTGCTGGCCACAAAACCCTTATTCCGCAGCTCATCGCGGAGCTAGCCAAGCTCGGCCGCGAAGACATCCTTGTTATTGCCGGCGGGGTTATTCCCTCTCAGGACTACCAGTTCCTATATGATGCTGGCGTGACGGGCATTTATGGGCCTGGTACCGTCATTGCCGTGGCGGCACAGGAGATTTTAGGAAAGCTAGGGGAGTAGGTAAAAGCTTGGTTTTATTAACTAAACCTTCCATTAGAATTTAGATGCCTGTTCCGGATTTTCAATCGATTATGCTCCCTCTGATGAAATCTATTGCAGATGGTTCAGAGAAACCCATGAATACTATAAAAGAAGAATTAGCAACGATATTCAAATTAACAGAGCAGGACAGAAGTGAGTTACTACCTAGTGGTAAGCAGCCTGTATTTGACAATAGAATAGGTTGGTCAAAAACACATCTTAAAAAAGCGGGATTACTTGATGCTCCCAAGAAGGGATTCATCCGGATTACGCCTCTTGGCCTTAGTGCTCTGCAAAAAGCGAAGGATGTGATTAATATGAACTTTCTAAAGCAGTACCCAAGCTACATAGATTTTATCACAGGCAGCTCTACATCAACAGTAACAGGCAATAAGCACAAGAAAGTCAACGATGTAATTGACAATAATTCGGAATTAACCAAAACACCAGATGAAATATTAGAAGGCGCTTACCAGCAGCTGAGAAACTCACTTGTTCAAGATATTATCAGTAGGCTAAAAGCCGTTTCACCTTACTACTTCGAAAGAATTGTTGTTGATCTTTTGGTAAAAATGGGATATGGCGGTTCTTTCAAAGAGGCAGGAACAACGACAAAGAAGTCCGGTGATGATGGTATTGACGGAGTAATCAAAGAGGATAAATTAGGTCTAGATGTAATATATGTTCAAGCAAAACGCTGGAATAGTCCCGTAGGAAAACAAGAAATTCATGGCTTTGTAGGAGCTCTTGCAGGCCAGGGAGCAAAAAAAGGAGTATTTATAACTACAGATAAATTCACTAACGATGCCAAGAACTTTATACCTAAAAATGAAACAAAGATTGTACTGATCGACGGCGAACAACTAGCTCAATACATGATAGATTATAATGTAGGTGTATCAACAGTTAGCGTTTATGAGGTTAAGAAAGTTGACACTGATTTCTTTGAAGAAGATTAACAATGTCTATTGTGGGCTAGTAAATCCTTATTGATTTTAGGTGAAGCTGCGCCTCATTATAAAAACATATTCTTTACATGAAACCGGTCCGCTAATTCAGCGGGCCGGTTTTTTTTCTCACTTCAATAAATTAAGCTGTTCCTTCTGTTGATGAGAGGTTAGCGGCAGCCACTCGCCGTTCACCGGTACGTGAACCTGCGCGGTTAGGCCTTGTTGCTCTAGGTAAGCCTTGGTAGCGGCGCGGTCTTCGGTGCTGTGATTCACCGTTTCTAGGTGTACGGCGTACACGGTGGCTTGCGGGGCGTAGCGGGCTACTTGCGCCACTTCGGCAGCCGTCATCACGATTGGGTCGCCTTTTAGGAACTGGGCGCCGCCGGCGTTCAGCACGATGTAGTTGGGGTGGTACTGGTCGAGGGCCTGGGTTACTTCGTCGCACCAAATGGTGTCGCCGGCAATGTAGAGGCGCTGCTGCTCGGCCTCCAGCACAAAGCCCGATACGGTGCCCATCATCTGGCCTATTTCGCCGGTGCCGTGCTGGCCGCCCGTGCGGTAAATGCGGATGCCTTCCCAATCGAGCTGCGCCTCTACGGGCAATACTTGCGTGAAGCCTTGGCCGCGGAGGGTTTCGGTATCGGCGGGCTGGCACAGGATGGGCAGGTGCTTGGCGAGCAGCTGCTGGGCTACGCTGTCCCAATGGTCGCGGTGGGTGTGGGTGAGCAGCACGGCATCTACCGAGGCCAGCAGGTGGGGCAGCTCGTCGGCGGGGAATGGCAGATCGACCAGCGGAATGCGCACCTGGTTGGCCGACATGGGCACGGGCTCGTCGTGGCCGCGCGGGGCCAGCATCGGGTCGACGAGCAGGGTTTTGCCGGCTGCTTTTACCAGCAGCGTGGCGTGGCGAATGAGTTGAACTTGCATAAGGATGAGCAGGATGAGTACTACCTTGGCGGCGCGGCACTAGCGGCCAACACCCGACCTGGGCAAAGGTTGCGCCCCCTGCCCTACCGCCTCAAGAAGTTTACCTGCTGGTTACCCAGTTACCTTTTGGTTTCCCCGAGTATGCGCCATACCTACCGCGACGTTGAGCAGTGCGCCACCAAAGTGGCCCTCAACTTGATTTCGGGCAAATGGAAGCCGATTATCTTCTTCCACTTGTCGTCGGGGGCGATGCGCTTTACAGAGCTGTGGCGCGAGATTCCGCGGGTATCGAAGAAGGTGCTGCTGGAGCAGTTGCGCCAGCTCGAAAGCGCCGGGCTGGTGGAGCGCACCGTGCAGAATGGCTTTCCGCCGGAGGTTACTTATCAGCTTACGCACAAAGGCGCCGAGTTGGCTCCTATTCTGTATAAGCTCGATCAGTGGGCCATGCGGCACATCGAGGGCGTGGTGCAGATTTCCTGATGGCTGTGCTACCCGCAGTTAGTAGGGCATGCGGTAGCTTTGCAGCGCTTAGGCTCAGTAAGTACCCCATCCCCTCCCCATGCGCATCGACACCCTAGAACAGGAAGACTCCGACATCGATTGGTTTGCCGTGGATAGCGAGGGGCACGTGGTGCACGTGGCCTCGGGCGGCGGGGTGTTGCCCGAGTCGGTGGCGGCTTCGGAGGAAGATTTGCTGCAGCTGCACCAGTATTTTCTGACGCTGCCCGAAACCGAAGCCGCGGCTTCGGTGCAGCCCGAACCCAATGCCGCCCGGAGCGGGCGCAGCGCCGAGGGGTTTGTGCGCTACGCCCGCCGCGGCCTGTACTCCTTCGACAAAACCCAGCTGCACGAGCACCGCGACACCCGCTACCACCTGGTAGCGCGCCCGGCCCAGCCGCTGCGCCTCGCCGAGCTGCCCGGCCCCATAGCGGCCCTGCTGCTCCGCACCCAATTGCCCGTGGCGGTGCAGCAGCTTACGCGCCTCGATATTGCCGGAATAGCTTAGCCGGCTGCTTTTGGCAGCGGCCTCCATCAGCTGCCGGCTACTGCCCTGCCGCCGGGGCCGCCTGCTTCGCCATCGGCCCGATGTGCAAGTGGCTGATGCGCGGGTGCCACAAAAGCAGGCGAAGGCCCTAGGTGCCGGCCGCGCACAGAGCGCCGGCACCTAGCGTTTGGCGGGCCTTCATCAGAATGTATGCAGCGGGGTACGGAATATTGACGGAATACTATACCTTACTCCGAACAGGTAAGTATTTGTCGGTCATCACCTAACCTCATACCTTATGGATGCGCTGCCGGTAACGATTCTGGACGAAATACAACAGGCCAACCAGGCTTTTGAGCGCACCTTTGCGCGGGCCGATGCCGCTGGTTTGGCGCAGCTTTACTCGGAGGGCGGCACGGTGCTGCCCTCGGGCCACGAGCCGGTATCGGGCCACCAAAACATTGCCGCGTACTGGCAGGCCGCCATGCAAAGCGGTATTCGGGAGGCTACGCTGCACCCCGTGGAGGTAGAACAGCTCGACGACGAAACGGCCATCGAAATGGGCACCTACAAGTTGTTTGGCGAGGCGCACCAGCTCGTGGACCGCGGCAAGTACCTGGCCGTGTGGAAGCACGAAGGCAATGAGTGGAAGCTGCACCGCGACATCTGGAACAGCAGCCTGCCGGCGGCCTAGGCAATTACGCGAGCGGCCGCAGCCACTGGGCGGCCTCGGCCGCGTCGGCGCAGTAGCGGTAGGCCACAAATTTTTTCTGCGACTCCGACAGCACGTTTTGGCTTGATAAGCGGGCAAACACATCGAGCGGCAGAATAACGGCGGCGTAGCGGTACGGGCCTTCGCCCACGGCCCGGGGCAGCCAGTCGTGCATTACCCAGGCGGTTTCTTCGGGGGTAAAGGGCGTCATCAGCTGCTGATCGGCCAGCAGTTTGCTCCAGTTGCGCAGGCGCAGCAGGCGGTCGAGGTGGTTGAGAATGGCCTTGAAGTCCTCGAGCCGCCGGGGGCCTTTGTGCCAGGTAATCACGGCAAAACCCTCGGGGTGCTCGGTTACGCGTCCGGAAGCATTTTCGAAATAAACGCGCGAGGAAGCAAGGGTTTTAGGCATGCGGCAAGCGTAAGGTGAAGCGAGTGACCCGGCACTGCGGGTACCTCGGCAGTGCATCGCCTACGAAACCCGCCCGATAAAGTTGCCTCCCCTGCCGCTGGCTTAGGCCGGGCGCACCTAGGGCTGCACCAGCCCGTGCAGCTGGGCGTACTGCAGCAGCATTATCGTTTTGGCGTCTTTGATTTCGCCGATGCGCAGCAGGTGCAGGGCTTCGGCAAAGGGTAGCTCCAGCACCTCAATGTTTTCCTGCTCGTGCTGCACGCCGCCGCCGGCGTGCAGGCGGTGGTCGTCGGCGTACTCGGCCACGAAGAAGTACACGATTTCGGTAACCGAGCCCGGCGACATATACGCCTCGAACACCTTTTGCACGTGGTGCACGCGGTAGCCGGTTTCTTCCTCGGCCTCGCGGCGCACGCAGGCTTCGGGGTGGTCGTCGTCGAGCAGGCCGGCCGGGGCCTCAATGAGCATGCCGGTGGGGTTGCCGTTGAGGTAGGTAGGCAGCCTGAACTGCCGCGTAAGCACCACCGTGTGCCGCCCAGGGTGGTAGAGCAGGATTACGGCCCCGTTGCCGCGGTCGTACACCTCGCGGCTTTGGTGGCACCACGCGCCATCGGGCTGCTGCAGCGCAAAGGTGTACTTGTGCAGGGTGTACCAGTCGTCGGAGAGGAGCTCGGTTTGCTTGATGCGCACCTCGGGGTTGAATAGCATGGCTTGGGGCGTTGGTGGCGCAAAGCTACGGGAGGGCGCGCAAGCGAAGCGCCCGCAGCCCAAGGGGCCCTTCAGCAGCACCGCTTTAGCAACGGCTTTGGCCGGCAATGGCTGCCCCGGCCCGCGCCAGCCCCCCGGCCCTAGGTGCCGTGGGCTGGCCGGAGCGCGGGCACCTAGGGCCGGGGGCGGCGGCCGGCGGCGTACGGCGCAATGCTGTGCACCACCTCGGTAAGCAGGGCATCGTGGGTGGCGTAGGCCTCGGGGGTAGCGTAGATGTACACCAGCAGCACGTGGCCGCGGTGGTGGCCGGCCAGGGCATCGTAGCGCAGGTCGCGCCCGCCCATGCGCCCCGAGCCCGTGGTTTCGACGAACTCGATGCCGTTGTACTGGGTGCGGTAGCGCTTGTTGCCCTGCACCCCAAACTGGCGCAGCAGGCCATCGAGGGCTTCGTTGGGCGATTGGCGGCGGGCTCCGTCACGCAGTTTGGCCACCACCAGTAGTATCTGGCCCGAAGGGTCGACGTGGGTAACCACAGCGGCGCTGTCGTGGGCATCCATTTGCACGCGCCAGGAGTTGGGCACCTGATACTGCACGTGGTAATCGGGGTTGCGCACCCACTCCAGGGCCTCCGGAGTTGTTTGCGCAAAGGCCGCCGATACGCTCAGCAGCCAGCTCAGGCAGGTAATCAGCAGGGTGTTCATGGCAAAACGGGCATGGGTTGCGGCGACCACTCCGGCAGCAGCTGGCGCAACGGCGACTCGGACTGCGCCCAGGCGGTGGTGGCCAGGTATAAGTGCACAACGGCGGGCTCGGCGTTGGGCGGCTGGTACAGCATGCCCTCGTAGTGGGCGGTGCGGCCGCGGTAGCGCCCCCGTCCGCTCACGAGCGTGGTACCGGGCCCGGCAACCGACACCTGCGCCGCCCCCAGCGGCACCAGGCCGGCGTAGCGCAGCAGCCAGCGCACAGCGGGCTCGGGCTGGGGCCGCGGGCTAAGCCACTGGCCCGCTACCAGCAGCGCGGCTTGCTGCGGGTGGCGGTAGGCCACCAGCCGCGCCGTATCGGGCACCAGGTAGCACACCTCGGCCCACCCCATTGGCGCTTTAAACTTGAGCTGGTGGGCCCGCACGGGCACGGGGTCGGTGGTGGTGGTAGTGGCGTTGGCCGGCCGCGCCGCCGAGGCGGCGCTCAGAGCTGCCAGCAACAGCAGCAACAGTAAGGGTTTCATGGCACATGCGGCAAAAAGCGGTAAGGGGTTAATGGTCGTCGCCAAAAGGTTCGTCGTAGCCGAGCAGGTTCAGCTCGAACACGAAGCCGGGGCGGTTGCCGCTGCCGGGGTTGGGCAGCAGCGCGCCGCCACAAAGCTGCACGCGCCGGGTAGCCAAAAAATTGACACCCAGCACCGATACGGCCGCCGCGTGGCGGCCCGAAATGAAGTCGCCCATCAGGAGCAGGCGCCGGTGCACGGGCACCTCGAAGCCGGCCAGCACGCCCACGCGGTTGCCGGGGCCCACGCTGCCGCCGTCGGTGAGGTAGGGCCCGGCCACCAGTTTCCAGTGGCGGCGCGGCTCGTACACCCAGGTGTTGTAGCTGAAGTGCGTAAGCTGGCGCCGCGGCCGAAAGCGCACCGGGTTAAGGCCCACCTGCGTACCGAGGCTGGTTTTGAGGTGCTCGGTGAGAAAGAAAAACTTTTGCCCCGTAAGCTGCAGCAGGGGCTTGAGCGGGTAGCTCGGGTCGCGGCCGTCGCGCAGGGTTAGAGGCGCGCTACGCCGGGCCAGGTTAAACTTGATGTTCACCGCGTTCAGGCCGACCTCAAAACCGCCCCCCAGCCCGTACACAAAGTGATTTTTCGACTCGAAGGTGTGGAGGTCGTAGAGGTTGGTCTGGTGCTGAAAGAACACCTTGCCGCGCGGCGTCAGGTCGCCGGCCGGAATGTTGAACAGGTTTTGCTGGGCCTGCGCCCCCAGCACCGGGAGCAGCAGGCCCAACAGGCAGCCGATCAGCTTACGCACCAAGCTGCCCACCAAAACACGACGCATCGATACCCGCCCCACCACTACTGCACCAGCGTATTAACGATGGGCATTTCACCGCCCGAAATGATGGTTTTGGCATTCTGCGACTTCGATAGCTCCCGGAACGCCTCGATGCCTTTGTAGCGCAGCACCTCTTTTGTGAGGCCCTGGTTGATGAGCCGGTTGGTGGTGCGCACCGCCTCGGCCTCGATGCGCATGGCATCGGCCTGGCCCTGCGCCCGGATGATGGCGGCCTGCCGCTCGCCCTCGGCCCGCACAATGGCAATGCGCTGCTGGCCTTCGGCCTCAATCACCCGGCGCTCGGCGTCCTTGGTTTCGCGCTGCTTCAGAAACTCCATGCGTTGTGCATCCTGCTCGGCTTCCAGCTTGTCTTCGATGGCCTTGGCCAGGCCGCCGGGCAGCACAATGTTTTTCAGCAGCACGTTTTCAATCACAAAGCCGCGCTCCGTTAGCACCTGGCTCATTTGGTCGCGTATGGCCCGCTCGATGGTGGCTCGCTCGGCGCTGTGCATGTCCTTGGCAAAGTAGCGGGCGCACACATCGGCCGCCGCCGAGCGAAACACCGGCATAATCAGCACATCGGCGTACTGCAGGCCCACGTTTTCGAGCACCAGGGGCACCTGCTGGCCCTGCACGCGGTACAGAATGGAAATTTCGGAGCCCACCGTCAGGCCTTCCTTCGAGGGCAGGTTCGAGCGGATTTCGAGGTTCTGCGTGGTGGTGGGCACTTTAATGATGGTGCTGACGAAGGGGTTGAACACCTTGGGCCCGGCGTACACCACCTGCTGATCGATTTGGCCCAACCGGCGGCGTACCCCCACCTCGCCTTGCCGCACCACGGTGCAGCTGCTCAGCAGGGCCACCAGGGGCAACGCCAGCAACAAACGGCCCGCCAGAAAAGCCGGCCCGCCGGGCCGCCGCAGGCGCGTGCGCAGGCTCACGATGCGGCGTTTGAGCACGTGGTACCGGGTGGCTTGGGCGCTGCGGGGCAACAGCGGCTGCGCGGCTCCTAAACGTTGGCGCGTCAGCATCGAACGAAGCAACAACAGGAGTTTCATGGCTTTGGAAAAAGGTTGAAGTGAACGGATAAGCTGCGCGTACCGCCTCGCGCCGGGCGCCCGTTGGGTGCTTGCTGGGGTTGTGCCGTGGGTTACATCAGAGGGGTTAGGTTTATGGATGATAGCTTTACTATCATAAACGGTAGCAATACTACATTGTTTGCTCACGCTCAATAATTTTTTGCTTGCTGCTACCGCGCTTCTTCCCCTCCTGCCCGTGGGTGTTGCCCCTAGGTGCCGAGCACGGCCCGCCGTGCTACTGCACTGATATTCAACCCACAACAAATCCGCAACGAAAGCACATTCTTCCGCGCCTGTGCCAGGCGTGGGCTTGCGGCTCCTGCGCGGTTTTTGGGTTTACCCGACCTAGGAGTTGTGGGCAAGTGGTGGAATGGCTCGTGCCGCACTTGTTGATACGCAAGGCCGTGGTCGGTAGGCACCTTGCCTGGGCGCTGTTCCCTAGGTCGTAAACCTCAGGCCGAGCGTAGGCGACGCATCTGGCGTGCTGACGCCGGATACTAGCCGCTCCCCCTCTCCCTTTGGAGAGGGGGCCGGGGGGTGAGGTTCACCGACCAAGGCGCATCGTTCACACGTGAGAAGGTCCTTCGGCTGACGCCTCAGGATGACAGTTACTATCCGGCGAGATGTCTCGACAAGCTCGACATGACGTTGGGCACCAGCACCCGGGATGCCTCGACCATGGCTCAGAATAATGACCTAGGCCAGCGGAATGCGCACCTGGATGCGCGTGCCTTGCCGGGCCGAGGTGCTGATGTGGGTGATGCCGCCGAGCAAATCTACCCGGTCGCGGAGGGTTTTCAGGCCGATGCCGGTGGTGGGCTCGTCGGGCGCAAAGCCGCGGCCGTTGTCCTCAATCTGCATTACCACCCAGCCGGGGCGCGTGGCCACCTCCAGGGTGGCCTCGGTGGCGCCGGCGTGCTTTACGATGTTCTGGGCCAGCTCCTGCGCCAGGCGGTACAAGGCTACCTGCAGCGTCAGGGGCAGGTCGTCGTCGAGCAATACAAGGCATTGCATGTGCAGCAGGCCGGTGCTCAGGCTGCGGCAAATGTCCTGCAGGGCAGCCTCCAGGCCCAGCTCGGCCACGATGCGGGGCGTGAGCTCGTGCGAGATGCTGCGCGTAAGCCGGATGGCCTCGGCCAGCAGGCGGTCGGCCTCGCGGCGGGCGGCGGCTTGCCTGGGCGCATCGGCCAGGGCCTGCGGGCTGGGCAGCTGATCGAGCTGCAGCTTAGCGGCGTACAGCACCTGGCCCAGGCCGTTGTGCAGGCTTTCGGCAATGCGCTGGCGCTCTACCTCCTGCGCTTGCAGCACGGCCCCGCTGAGGTGCTGCAGGCGGGTGTTGGCCTGCTGTAGCGCCAGCTCAATTTCCTTGCGGCCGGTAATGTCGAGAAAGGTCATGATGAACCCGTCCCCGTTTTTCACGGCCGACACATCAAACCAACGGTTGCTGAAGTTTTCGCCCGTGTAGCAGCGCTCGGTGCGCAACGGCTCGCCGGTTTCCACCACGCGCACGTAGTCGTCGAAGAAAACCTGGCGCACGTTGGGGAAGAAATCGAGCAACCCGCGGTTGAGCAGCTCCGCCTCGGTGCGCTCGTTCAGCTTTTCGGCGGCCTGGTTTACGCCCCGGAAAATAAAATCGACGATGCGGCCCGTGGCGTCGCGGTGGGCTTCCATCAGGCAAATAGCCGCCGGCGAGCCATCGAGCATGCGCCGGATGGTGCTGCTGGCCCAGGTGAGCTGCCCGTGGGCCTGCTGCAGCGCCTGCTGAGCCAGCTTGGCCGCCGTAATGTTGCTGGTGAAGGAGATGATTTGCTGCGGCTGGCCCGAGGCACTGCGCCGGAACACCTTGCTGCGGATGCGCAACCACTGCCACTCGGTGTTGCCGAACTGGCTGCGCAGCTCCACCTCAATCATGTCGCCATCGGCCAGCAGGCGCCGCTGCTGCATGTACTCGTTGGCCTTGTCCTGGTCGGCCGGATGAATGAGCAGCCGCACGCGCTCGGCATCGGGCAGGGTGTGCAGCACCGGCAGGGCATGCTGCCCGTACCACGGCTCGGTATGGTTGACGTACACCACGCGGTTGGTGGCCGCGTCATGGATGGTAATCAGGTCGGGCGTCGATTTAGTTACCTCCTCGATAAAGGCTTTGCTTTCCTGCAATTCGCGCTCGGCCGCCCGCTGGGCGTCGATATCCTGCCCCGAGCCGATTACGTGGGTTACGCGGCCATCGGGGGCGCGCATGAAGGCCCGGTCGCGCAGCCGAAACCAGCGGTAGGCGCCATCGGCCACCCGAAAGCGCACGTCGATGATTTTCACTTCGTCGTCGGCCAGGTTGCGGCAGGCCTCAATGTGGGCCATGCGCCGGCCTAGGTCGTCGGGGTGCAGGGCATTGCGCAGCACCATGGCGCCGGCCGCCGTTACCTCCGATGGGTGGCTGCCCAACACAACCTCTACCCGCTCGTTGATGTAGGTAATGTGCGGCTCCGACAGCTCCAGCACATACAGCAGATCGGGGGTGCTGTTGGTGATTTTTTCGGTGAAGTAAACCTGCTCGCGCAGCTCGGTGATGTCGCGGGCAATGGCCAGCACGGTGTGCACGCGGCCGTTGCGCAGCTCGGGCACCATGCGCGTGAAGTAGTGCGCCACGCCCCCCTCGGGCGTGACAAACGAGTTGTAGTGCTCCTGCGGCACGCCCGTATCGAGCACGCGCTGCAATTTGGCTGCCCAGGGGCCGGCCACGGCCTCGGGCTGCCCCATTTCGTGGTTGGTTTTGTGGAGCAGCCAGGCCAGCGGGCGGCCGGTTTTTTGCTGATAAGCCCGGTTGCTGAACACCAGCCGCAGCTCTTCGTCCCAACGGGTAATGGCGTCGGGGGTGTTATCAACGAGGGCCTGGTATTGCTGCACCTGCTGCTGCTGCTCGGTTACATCCTGCCAGTACACCCACACGCCGCCGTTGGGTGCCGGCGCGCTGCTCATGCTGATGTAGCAATGCGTGGCCGGCAGCCAGAACACCGCGGGCTCGGGGGTGCCCGGCTGCCGCAGCGCCTGCTGCAAGGCTTGGTGCAGCGGCGCGGGCAAAGCCTCCGGAAAAGCCTGCCACGGCACGTTGCCCACCAGCACCTCGCGCGAGAGGCCCCAGAACGCTTCGGCCGCCCGGCTTACCAACACCAGCGTGCCATCGGCAGCCAGCTGCTGCACCCCCCACGGCATGGTGTCGAACATGGTATCGAACCCGGTAGCGACGTCCGCGCCGCGCTGCGCAGGCACGGGGTTGGTAGGGTGGGCAGAGGAAGCGGTAGGCATGGTACGATGGCGGCAAGGGCATACCCCCGAAGGCAGTGCTGGCAGCCACGGCCAAACACTCGGATACGCACTAGCTAAGGTAGGCCTACCGGCTGCCAAAACCTAGGACGCGTTTGTAGGCATGCCTACTAAGTTGGCTTGCCCAGCGCCGTGGGTTGTGGTTAATGGTTGACGCGGCCCAACGGGCTACAGCCGTCGGTAATTGGTGCACAAAAACCCGCTAGCAACAACCATTCAAACACCTCTATTTCAGTTGCTTAATTCCTATTTAGTGTAAATAAACCCCGCAACTATTACAGCTCCGGTATTATATATTTTCAATTTTAATTTGCATTAGACGCAACTGCCGTTAGCTTTAACATCTGAATTGTGTGACTAGCTGCGCTGTAAGCCTTGCTTCAGAAGTTAGTCGGCAGCGGGGCGCTAAAGGCCCGGGCTGTGTTGGTTGGCGTTGTGGTGTATTGAGTTGAAGATCGGGCAGCTGGTTTGGGCCCGTTTCCGTAAGCGTTTGGGGTGCGTAAGCCCCAGCAACACAGGCCCTGTGCGGCCATTCTCCTCACCCCCTATCCCTTTTTGTGTATGAAGCAGCTACTACTCGCTCTGTGCTTATTTCTGAGCATTTCGGCCCAGGCCCAACCCGGCGGCGCAACGTGGCAGTGGGCGCAGCCCGTTGCCGATATCAACGGCGTGATGGACGTAGCCACCGATGCCGCGGGCTTTGTGTATGTAACCGGCCGCGTGGCGGGCACGCTGCAGCTCGGCGGCACGCAGCTAACCTCGCCGGGCGGCGGCATAAGTGTGTACGTGGCCAAATGCCGGCCTTCGGGCGAGGTGGTGTGGGCTACGCAGCTGCCCAGCAGCGCCACTGCCCTAGGGTTCAGCGTGCAGGCCGATGTGCAGGGCAACACCTACGTGGCGGGCACCTTCAGTGGCACGCTGAGCTACGGCGGCAATCAGCAGATTACCTCGCAAACACCCGCAAGCGGGGAGGCGGGTTTTCTGTTGAAGTGCAACGCCGCGGGGCAAGTGCAATGGGTGCAGCAAATCAGTGCTTCGGGTACCGAGCTGTACGGCACTTGCTCGGCCTGGGCCGTGGCCCTCGACGTGATGGGCAACGCTTACCTCACGGGCCAGGCCAGCGGCAGCCAGGTGCACATCGGCGGCTTTGCGTTTGCCAACCGCGAGCGGCAAACCTACCTGGCCAGCTACACGCCCCAGGGCACTGTGCGCTGGGCGCAAATGTGGCAAAGCCTGCTAAGCTACGGCGGCAACCAGGGCCGCAGCCTGGCGGTAGATAATTATGGCAACTGCTACCTGAGCGGCAGCCAGTTTGGCGGCATGCAGCTAGCCGGGCAAAGCATTCCGGCCAACAGCAGCCACTCGTTGTTTCTGGCTAAGCTCGACGCCCGCCAGGGCCAGCTGCAATGGCTGCAGGCCCCGGCCGCCGATGGCGACGGCAAATCGTTGGCTACCGACCACCGCGGCAACGTGTACCTCGCCGGCTGGTTTTCGGGCTCGAGCACCTTTGGCAGCCATACCCTAACCAGCCGCGGCGCCACCGATGTGGCCGTGGTGCGCTACAACCGCGACGGCCGGGTGGCCTGGGCCACCGCCCTAGGTAGCGCCGCCGCCGACTACGACGGGGACCTGGCCGTGGACAAAATGACCGGCAAGGTGTTTTTGTCGGGCGTGATGAACCTTACCTCGCAGAGCACCAACCAGGCGTTTTTGGTGCAGCTGCAGCCCAACGGCGCCGCGCAGCCGCCCGTGCTGGTGGGCGGCCCGGGCACCAGCTCCAGCACGGCGCTTGCCCTCGACCGCGACAACACCGTGTTTACGGCGGGCGTGTTTACGGGCACGTGCCAGTTTGGCGGCAAGGCGCTCAGCAGCACCTTCACGAGCGGTTACCTGGCCAGCTACGGTACCCTCCGGGGCCGCAACCAGCTTGCCGAAACCAAAGCCACTCCCGCTGCCGAAACCAGCGTGTACCCCAACCCGGCGCGCGAGCAGTTTACGCTGCGCCTGCAGGGCTACGATGCCCAACCCGTGCGGGCGGTGCTGCTCAGCCAACTGGGCCGGCGCGTGGCCGAGCAAACGCTGCAGCCAGCCGGGCCCGTTGCCGAAACCACGTTCAGCACGGCCAACCTGCCCACGGGTGTGTACATCCTGCGCCTGGAGCATGGCCAGCGGGTAACCACGCGGGCGGTTACGGTGCAGTAAGGCCGCTGCCGGCTTTGGGCGCCGCAGGCCTGCCGGGCGCCTTGCCTACCCAACATACCTAGGGCAACCGCAAAGGGCCGCCAAACCACGGTTTGGCGGCCCTTTGCGCGCTATGGGCGCGGGTGCCGGCGGCTTGTGTACCGCCGGGCACCTAGGCGGTTACTCCTTCAGCAGCTGCAGGGCTTGCTCGTTGCCTTGCTGCACGGCCAGGTCGCGGGCCGAGAGGCCACGTACGTCGCGGATGCTGGTATCGGCGCCGGCCTCGAGCAGCACGGGCACGATGTTGTGCCGCCCGAACAAGGTGGCAAACATGAGGGCCGTGCCGCCGTTGCCGTTTTGCTGGTTCAGGTCGGCGCCGTGGGCAATCAGCAGACGGGCAATTTCGGGGTAGCCTTTAAAGGAAACGCCCATGAGGGCGGTATTGCCGCTTACGTCCTGCACGTTGGGGTTGGCGCCGGCCTCAAGCAAGGCTTGCGTGGCCTCGAGGTGGCCATCGTACGAGGCCACGATCAGCGGGGTAAAGCCCTTGCCGTTTTGCAGGTTGACATCGAGCCCGGTGGCCAGCAGCTCCCGAATCAGGGCTACGTCGCCCCGGCGGGCTGCGTCGATCAGGAGGTCTTCGGGTTGGGCAGAGGAAAAGGACATAGCGGCTGGTGTGGGTTAAACAAGATAGCAGCCCACCATACGGCACATACGCCAGAATGATGCCCGCCGACTGCATGCCCAGGGCAGCCGAGCTGAGGCAAGCCCGGCCGCCCTAGGCACCCCGCCACCGGCAGGGCCCGGCAGGCTGCCCGCAAGTATAAGGCAAACAACTTTTTACCACTGCGGTGCCGCCTCAGGCAAAAGCACTGGCCCGATCAGATGCCGGCGCCGGCCTGGTTGGTGGTGCCCACGGCACCCAGCCCCGGGCTTTGCGCCACCGGCACGGGCGGGCGGCTGGTGTAGTCGGGCGTTATGCCGGCATCGGGTGCAGCCGTGGTAGCAGCGCGCTTATTGCGCTTGCCGCCCAGCAGCGCCACCGCGGCGGCACTGGCCAGGGCCATCAGGGCGCCCGCGGCCCAGGGGTGCAGGGCGGCGCGGGTATACAGGCTGGTTTTCATGACGTAGCCGGGGTGGTCGCCGCGCACGGGGCCGCCGTGGCTGGCCTGGTGCAACGAGCCCTGCGGCTTGCGCGGCCGCTCGTTGCGCTGCTGCTGCTCCACCATCAGGGTTTCGCTGAGGCGGTCCATGGCGCGGGGCAGGTGCTTGTTGAGGGTGCTCATCAGCTTGCCGCCGCCGCCCACGTAAATGTCGCGCTCGGGGTGCGTGGCGGCGTGCAAAATGGCGGCGGCTACCTCCTCGGGCTCGTACACGGGCGGGGGCAGCTTGGGCTCCTTCTCCATGTAGTTGCGGGCGTGCTGCGGAAACGGCGTGTTGATGGCCGCGGGCTTAATCAGGGTAACCGAAACGGGGGCGCCCACTTCTTCCAGCTCCAGGCGCAAGGCGTCGGTAAACCCCTTGATGGCGTGCTTGCTGGCGCAGTACATGCCCTGCAGCGGAATGGCCACATCCGACGCCACGCTGCCCACGTTGATGAGCGCGCCGCCGTGCCGCCGCAGGTGCTTAATGGCCTCGAGCGAACCGTTGCTGACGCCCCAGAAATTGGTTTCGAAAAGGCGGCGGTGGTCGTAGTCGCTTACCTCGTCGAGGCGGCCCCAAATGGAGATGCCCGCGTCGTTTACCCACGTATCGAAGCCGCCGAAATGGTCGATGGCGCGGTCGGCGAGGCGGCGGATATCGGCGCGGCTGGCTACATCGGTTACCACCACCAGGGCCTGGCCGCCCTGGCTGGTAATTTCCTGCTCCACTTTGCGCAGCTCGTCTTCGCTGCGGGCGGCCAGCACTACGTTGGCGCCCTTGGCAGCGGCCTGCAAAGCCGTAACGCGGCCAATGCCCGAGCTGGCGCCGGTAATTACAATGGTTTGCTGATCGAGCGGTTTGAGCTTAACGGTCATCGGGAAGGATATTTTGACGTGGATACTCGCCCCACCGAGGTGGCCCGGCCCCGCCGGGCGGCGGGCACCTAGGGCCGCTGGGCCGATACCCTTCCCATACGCACCCTGCCCAATTGCGATGTAGCCGAGCTTGCCCGCGGCCCCTAGGCCGGCGGCAGCACCTGCTGCACCCACCCGAACATTTGGCGGTATACCTCGGCGCGCACGGCGGGCCGCGAAAGCACCAGATCGTGCATGCCGCCCTCGATGGCGCGCACCGTTACGCGCGGCCCCAGGCGCGGGGCCAGCGCCCCGATGTGCTGCACGTTCAGCACGCCATCGGCCCCGAAATACTCGTCGGAAAACGGGTGGTAGCGGCGCACCGTGCGGCCCGAGTGCAGCACCAGCACCGGCTGCTGCACGTGCAGGCCGCGGGCCACGCGCTTGTGCCCCTGCCGGATGGCGCGCAACCAGCCAAAATTGACGGGAAACACCTCAACGGGCTTCCAGCGGAGGTTGTAGTCCCACTCGCCGTGGTATTGCCGGTGCAGGCTTTGGCCATAGCCCCAGGGCAGCCGCGCCGGCAGGCCGAAGTTGGGCGCTACGGCCCCAAGCCGTGTAACCACGGGCAGGGCCACGCGGCGCAGCAACCAGGGCTGGTTCATTTCCAGAAACGGGCTGTTGAGCACCAGCGCCGCCACGGCCGTGCGCAGCGTACCGCCGTCGGCATACAAAGCCGCAATCAGCCCGCCGGTGGAGTGCGCGTTCAGCACAATGGTGCGGGCACCCTCGGCCTGCAGCCGACCTAGGGCGGCGTCGAGGTCGGCGAAGTACTCGCCCAGGTGGCGCACGTTGTTGGGGCGCTGGTGCGGCAGCAACGAGCGGCCGTACTTGCGCAAATCCAGGGCATAAAACCGAAAGCCGTGCTGCTGCCACTGCTCGGCCAGCTCGCGCTGAAAAAAGTAATCGGAGAAACCGTGCACGTAAAGCACGGCGCGCCCGGTGGCGGCCGGCGGCGGTGCCTGCGGCCGCACCAACGTGCAGCGCACCGGCCCCTCGTAGTCGGCGGGCTGCTCGATGGGCAGCTGCTCAAAGCCCTCAAGCACATCGGGCACGTAGGCGGAAGCGGTGGGCATGGCGGCTACCTAGGGCTGCTGGGGTTTCACGGGGTAGCGCTCGAACAGCTCGCCCATAGCGGCATCGATGCGCTTGCTGAGGGCTTCGGGGTTGTTGCTGAGCACGCCGGCCACGGCGCCCTCCCACACTTGCTCGTTGCGGGCGGCATCCACCAGCTCCACGGTGGCCGTGCCCTCGGTGTACTCGCGCACGGGCACCTCCTGGCTGCGCCACGCGTAGCGCCGCTGCCCCAGGTACACGGGCGCCTCCCGAACGGTGGTTTCGCGGGTTTGCACGCGCTGCCGGGTTACGATGCCAATGTTTACCCACACATCGGGCTGCTCGGCGCGCCGGTAGCCGCGGCGCTCCAGCTGCGCGGCAATGGCGCTTTTAAGCTCTTCTACACCGTTGAGCGGGCTTTGGAAAGCGGCCTCGTTGCGGGCCGATACATCCAGGAAATTGTAGGTGCGGTAGGCCGCAAAGTTGACGCCCGGCGCCTCGTTTACCGACTCGACGTTGGTGGCGGTGCAGGCAGTCAGGCTCAGCAACAAGGCAAACAACAGGGTTTTCATAGCGGGCAGGTAGTTGGGTGCGCACAAGCCCGCTTGGTGCTGCGCACACCGGGCAAGCCTAAGCCTCTACGCAGGCACGCCGCCCGCAGATGCCCGGCCCCTGCCGCCACCACCAAGCCAAGCTAGGTAACCTGGGCCCGTTTGGCCGCGCGGCAGTGGTTCTGCGTACAGCGCATTAGCCACCCGCTATCCACGTTTATGCAACACGACCAAGACTACCCAGCCGGCCCCGGCGGCACGTTCTCGACCAGCCCCACGGGCGTGTACACGCAAATCGAGCACGACGGCCAAACCATTACGGTGGTAAAGCTGCAGGATGCCGCCACGCCGCCCGAGCTGCACCAGGCGCTGGCGCAGGGCCTGGGGTTGGGCGCCAACGCCCCGTTGCTGGTGCTGCGTTCCGAAGGCCCCGCCGTGCTCGACCACGGCCAGGCCGAGGCGCTCTACAACCAGTACCTCTCTACCAAAACCGATGCGGTATCGGAGGTAACCTGGAAAACCCTGCCCGGCCTCAGGTAACCCCGCGCAAAAGCACGGCGGCAAGCAGCCAGGCATCAGGCTAGTTACATCCGGATATTTGAATACTAAGCGCAAGCGTGGTAACGTTGAGGTTCCGAATCTGCCTCTCCGCCCCTACCAATGCGCTTATTGCTGTGCCTGCTGCTCCTGCCGATACTCGGCTTAGGGCCTTCCGCCGTTCCTGCCTTTCGGGCCGAGCAAAACCGCTACCCGCGGGTGCGCACCGCCTACACCCACTGCTGGCCCCGGCTGCAGGCCGATTTGCAGCGCCGGCAGCTGCAACCCGAGCGGCTCGAGCTGTACCTGCGCGCCTTTAAGGTAGGCCGCCGCCTGGAGGTGTGGGCCCGCAACCAGGGCGAAGGCCGGTTTCAGCTGCTGCGGAGCTACTACCTGGCGGGCACCTCGGGCACCCTAGGCCCCAAGCGCCGCGCTGGCGATGGGCAGGTGCCCGAGGGCTTTTATTTGGTCGACCGTTTCAACCCCCAAAGCCTGTACCACCTCTCGCTGGGCCTCGATTACCCCAACCCCGCCGACCTCGCCCACGCGGCCCCCAACCCCGGCGGCGACATATTCATCCACGGCTCCGATGTTACCATCGGCTGCCTGCCCATAACGGATGCGCTGATGGAGGAGCTGTACGTGCTGGCCGTGGAGGCCCGGGCCGCCGGGCAAGCCGAGCTGCCGGTGCACATTTTCCCCTTCGAGCTTACCGACGAGGCTTTGCACACGCGTCGCGGCAGCCCGCACTACGCTTTTTGGCAAAGCCTGGCGCCGGCCTACCGCTACTTCGAGGCGCACCGCACGGTGCCCCAGGTAGCGGTAACCGAGCAGGGCAGCTACGTGCTGCGCTAGCCGGGCTACTCGGCGCGCTCCAGGGCAGCGAGGTCGCGCGAGCAAATGGCGGCCAGGTTGCGGGTTATTTTGGCGACGTCCCAGTTCCACCACGCTACTTGCTCCAAGCGGGCAATGGTGTCGGCATCGAAGCGCATGCGCACTACGGTGGCCGGGTTGCCCGCCACCACGGCGTAAGGCGGCACATCGCGCGCTACTACGGCCCGCGTGGCGATAATGGCCCCGTTGCCCACTTGCACGCCGGGCATCAGCAGGGCATCGTGGCCAATCCAAACGTCGTGGCCCACCACCAGGTCGCCTTTGCTCGGCCATTTATCGGGCCCGAATGCCTGCTCCCAGCCCTGCCCGAAAATCGGGAACGGATAGGCCGTGAACACATCGGTGCGGTGGTTGCCGCCGTTCATCACAAACTTCGCCCCGCTGGCTATCATGCAAAACCGGCCAATGCGCAGCTTGTCCTGGCTGAAGGGGAAGTGGTAAAGCACGTTTTCCAGGAAATGGTGCGGGTCCGCAAAGTCATCGTAGTACGTGTACTCGCCCACCTCAATGCGCGGGTCGTTGATGATATTTTTCAGAAACACCAGCCGCTGCTGGCCGGGCATCGGATAGATTGCGCCCGGATCGGGCCCGTGAGTTAACGAGGAAGCTTCCATGGCAGCAGGGCTGGGGGTAAGGCAAGCGGTTTGGGCCGTAAACTACAGCAAAACCTTACGCCCCGAAGCGTTGGTAGCCCTGCCCAACCCAAGTGCTCGGCGTGCCGGGCGTTGCTTACATCATCGTCGTACTCTACCGTTTGACACCGCATGACGCTGCAAAAAGTAAACCTGCAGGAGAAGTTTAACCTGTTTCAGGAGCAATGGCGCCCCAAAATCGTGGGCGAGCTGAATGGCCAACACGTGAAGCTGGCCAAGCTGCAGGGCCCCTTTGTGTGGCACCACCACGAGCACGAAGACGAGCTATTTCTGGTAGTGAAAGGCCGCTTGTGCATGGAGCTGCGCGGGCAAGAGCCCATTTGGCTGGAGCCGGGCGAGTTTTTGGTGGTGCCGCGCGGCGTGGAGCACCGCCCCGTAGCCGACGAGGAAGTGCACCTGCTGCTGTTTGAGCCCGCCGGCACCCTGAACACCGGCAACGTGCAGGGCGAGCGAACCGTCGAAAACCTGGAGCGTATTTAGCCCACGTGCCCTAGGTCGCTTAGCCACAAATACCGCATGAGCACCCCTGCCCCGTCGTCCGCTACCCTGCGCCCCGCCGCCGTACTCGTGCCCGTGTACCGCGACGCCAAAGGCGAGCTGCACCTGGTGCTGGTGCGCCGCAGCAACTACGGCGTACACGGCGGGCAGCTGGCTTTCCCCGGCGGCAAGCACGACCCCACCGACACGTCGCTGCTGCACACCGCCCTGCGCGAAACCGAGGAGGAAGTACACCTGCCCAGCTCGGCCATTCAGGTGCTTACCGAATTGCCCGTCATCAGCACCATCACCACGGGCTACCAGGTGGCGCCTTTTCTGGCCCGCATCACCCGCCCCGAGGTGTGGCGCTGGCTGGAGCGCGAGGTAGAAGAAGTGCTGGAAGTGCGCGTGACCGACCTTGCCGACCCCGCCAACCACGCCACCGAGCACTGGCAGCTGGAGGGTTGGCCCCGCCCCATGCCCATTTCGTTTATCCGCATCGGCGAGCATAAACTCTGGGGCCTGAGCTACCGCATCGTGCGGCCGCTGCTGCCCAGGTTGCTGGCGGGCGAGTGGGCGGTGTGAGGCCTCACCCCCCGGCCCCCTCTCCGGCGGAGAGGGAGAGCCAGACGTCAGCAACTATTGCGGGGCTGAGGGATTGTAGCGCTACAGTAGGGCGGCGGCGAAGGCGTGAGCCGCAGCCGCCGCAATCGTTGAACGGAATCGTTGCTGACGTCTGGGTCCCCCGCTCCGCGATGTCGCGCCTGGAGCAAGGCAGGGGCCGAGGGGGAGGCACCTGTTTGGCACGCTTTTGCGTTATTAGTCGGCCAAGCCCAACCGCTCACAATTCGGTTGGGCCGTGGCAAATGCACATGCGTTTTCGACTTTTCCCGCTCCTCCTGCTATTGCTCGGGCCCCTAGGTGCTCAGGCTCAGCAGCAATCCTCCATCTGGTACTTCGGCCAGGAGGCCGGCCTGGATTTCCGGCAGGGCGCGCCCACCCCCCTGCTCGATGGCAAATTGAGCACCTACGAGGGCTCGTCGGTGGCCACTACCTCGCGTGGGCAGCTGCTGTTCTACACCAACGGCGTCACCGTCTGGAACCGGCAGCACGAGCCCATGCTGAACGGCAAAAACCTGATGGGCAGCAAATCGAGCAGCCAAAGCGCGCTCATCGTGCCCGACCCCGGCAGCGGCAACGTGTTCTACATCTTCACTACCGGCGCCGAGGGCAGCTCCAACGGCATGCGCTACTCCGTGGTTGATATGACGGCCGAAGGCGGCCTCGGCGACGTGAAGCGCAGCAACATGCTGCTGATTTCGCCGGTGGCCGAAAAGCTGGCCGCCGTGCGCCACCGCAACGGCCGCGACATTTGGGTGGTGGGGCACCGCTGGAACTCCAATGCCTTTGTGAGCTACCTCGTCACGCCCGATGGCGTAGTTACCAAACCCAACCTCAGCAACGTAGGCGCCATGCACGCCGGCCCCGGCCGCAACGCCATTGGCTGCATGAAGTTCTCGCCCGATGGCCGCAAGCTGGCCGTAGCTATCTGGCGCGAGGCCAACCGCGTGGAGGTATTTGATTTCGACAACGCTACCGGCAAGGTGAGCAACCCCAAGTCGTACGGCCCCTTTGAGGAAGCTTACGGCGTGGAGTTTTCGCCGGATGGCAGCAAGCTTTACGCTACCAGCAATGGCAACGGTGGCGGCAACGCCCAGGTGTGGCAGGTAGATTTGGCCAGCGGCACCAAAACTGCTGTGGGTAACTCAGCCAACCGCAAAATTGGCTCGCTGCAGCTCGGCCCCGATGGCCGCATCTACGTGGCCCGCGAAGACAACCCGTACCTAGGGGTTGTCGAGAACCCCAACGCCATGGGCATGGCCAGCAAGTACGTCGACGATGGTATCAAGCTCGGCGGCCGCCGCGGTAAGCTGGGGCTGCCCAACTTCATCCAGATTTACTTTCAGCAGAAACCCTAACGCACCGGGCCGAGCGCACAACGCTCGGCCCGGTGCGTTTGTAGGCCCAACCTAGGCAGTACCTTGCCGTAGCCTACGAGTAAGTATTTTTAGCCGCCCAAAGCCGCTGCTCCGTGCCGCGGCTTTGGCTTTCCTGACCGCCTACTTAGCCCCTCCGCTTTGGCCCGACGCCTTACCGCCGAACAATACACCGAAGGCCTGCTTGCCGGCGACCGGCTCGTGCTCAGCCGCGCCATTACGCTCGTCGAAAGCACCCTGGCCTCCGACCACACGTTGGCGCAGCAGGTGCTTGGCGCCGTGCTGCCGCGCACGGGCCGCTCGGTGCGCATTGGCATTACGGGGGTGCCGGGCGTGGGCAAAAGCACCTTTATCGAGGCGCTGGGCATGTACGTGGTGGAGCAACTAGGCTTGCGCCTGGCCGTGCTGGCCATCGACCCCACCAGCCAACGCAGCGGCGGCAGCATTTTGGGCGATAAAACCCGCATGCAGCACCTTTCGGCGCACGCCAACGCCTACATCCGGCCTTCGCCGGCGGGCCGCTCCCTAGGTGGCGTGGCGCGGGCTACGCGCGAGGCCTTGCTACTGTGCGAAGCCGCCGGCTACGACGTCATCTTCGTCGAAACCGTGGGTGTGGGCCAAAGCGAAACGGCTGTGCACGGCATGGTCGATTTCTTTTTGCTGCTGATGCTGGCCGGTGCCGGCGACGAGCTGCAGGGCGTGAAGCGCGGCATCATGGAAATGGCCGATGCCGTGGTTATTACCAAAGCCGACTCGGGCAACGAGGTAGCTGCCAAGCGTGCCCGCCGCGAGTACCAGGGGGCGTTGCACCTCTTCCCGTTGGGTAGCTCGGGTTGGGCGCCGGTGGTGCGTACCTGCTCAGCGCTAACCGGCGAAGGCGTGCCCGGCGTGTGGGAAGAGCTGCAACGCTACCTCGAGCACGCGCGTGGCAACGGTTACTTTGAGCGCCGCCGGCAAGACCAAAACTTGCAGTGGCTGCACCACAGCATCCGCGAGGCCTTAGAAGAACGCTTTTATGCCCGCCCCTCCGTGCAGCAGCACCTAGGCGCAATTCGCGAGCAGGTAATGCGCGGCGAAAAATCGGCCTTTGCCGCTGCCGACGAGCTACTTGACTTGTAGCGTAAGTCTCCACGCTATGCCATCGTGCAAGGTTAGCTAAGTTTACTGCCCATCCCCCGCTAGCTTATGCCCCTCACGTATCGTTGCCTTGGCCTGCTCGGCTGCAGTTGGCTGCTGCTAAACACCGCCGCTGGCCAGAGCAAACTCAACCCTCAATTGAAACGCGAGCTGGATAGCCTAGCGGTAGCAGACCAACACTACCGCCGCATGCTGATGGGCGGCCCCAACGCCGAGCGCCAACTCGACTCGGTTGGCCGGGCAGCAGGTATTCCTCCGCAGGAAGTAGGTCCCTACATTGCCGGAAAGATGATTGCGCAAGATTCGGCCAACATTCGCCGCGTTGCCGAAATCATTGCCCGCTACGGCTACCCTGGCAAACGCTTGGTAGGCACCCCTACCAACGAAGTGGCCTTGCTCGTAATCCAACACTCATCGCGCCTGCCAAAGTACCTACCGTTGGTTAAACGCGCAGCCCAGAGAGGCGAGGTGCCGTTTTACCTATACGCCCGCATGCTCGACCGCTACCTGATGTGGCAGGGCCATGAGCAGCTCTACGGCACGCAAACCCTATCGGTGGGAGTAGTTGATGTCGATGGCAAACCGGCAACGGAGAGCTTCGTATGGCCTATACACGACGCGGCTAACGTGAATAAACGCCGTCGGCAAGCTGGTTTCAGCACCACCGTAGAAGCCAACGCGAAGAGCCTGGGCATCGAATACAAACCTGTACCGCTCGACAAAGCTCAGCGCTTATTGGAGCCTATGCTCGGCCGGCCAATCAACCCCACTAAACCGGCGGGCTCACGACCACCTAGGGGCTAAGGCTACTCGGCAGCGCGGGGCTCCAGCAAATCCCACTTGTGGCCGTAGTAGTCGCGGAATACGGCCACGATGCCGTAGGCTTCGGTGCGCGGCTCCTCCAAAAAGTGCACGCCCCGCTCGCGCATGGCGCGGTAGTCGCGCCAAAAGTCATCGGTGTACAAAAACAGGAATACGCGGCCGCCGCTCTGGTTGCCCACGGCCTGCTGCTGCTCGTCGCCTTCGGCTTTGGCCAGCAGCAGGCAGGTGCCCGGCTGGGCACCGGGCGGGGCCACCAGTACCCACCGCTTGCCGTTGCCTTGGTCGGTATCCTCAATCAGCTCGAAACCCAGGGCGCGGGTGTAAAACGCAATGGCTTCGTCGTAGTCGCGTACGAGCAAGGCAACGGCACCTAGGCGTTGGGCTTTCATCGGCAGGAGCAATAATTACCCGCGCTTGGGGCGCAGGGCCAGGTAATCGAGGAAGTACAACACCTTGATGGATATGGAGTTGTTGTGCGGGGTGTTGATGGTGTTGCTCAGGTTATCGAAGTACAGCGGAGTGGCTTGCTCGGCCTGCAGGAAAGTGCTGCCGGCGTTCTTCCACACCACGCTCACCTGCGAGCCGGGCGCAAACCACCACGAGTACACCGCATCGATGTTGAAGGCGTTGTAGGTGTTGTCGCGGTTGCGGCGGTAGTCCACCAGCTCCTCGTCGCCGCCGGGGCTCAGGCGCGCAAAGTCGCGGTAGCGCACGTTGCTGGTGTAGTGGCGCGTGCGCACCGTCAGCGACATGCGGTTGGTGAACGTGTAGGCCGTTTGCAGCACGTTCGACACCGTTACCACGTTGCGGCGGCCCAGGATTACCTGCCCCAGGAAGTCCTGATCGAGCGGTTCGCTGCTGCTCATCCCCCCGTTCACGTAGCCAATCTGGTTGTGGTTCAGGCTCCAGTTAACGCTGTAGCGGAAATTCAGCTGGTTGTTGACGCGGTAACGGGGCGAGAGGCCAAAACTAACATCCAACCGACGCGGGCGCGGCAGGCGGTCGTCTTCGGCATAGGGCACCAGGTTGGCGTTCAAATCCACCGCCAGCTTTTTGCGGTAGTCCGACGACACGTAGCCCCCCACCACTGCGTTGGCTGGCCGTCTCACGAAGTAGCGGCCCAGCGGGTACTGGCGCGGCTCGAAGTAGTCGCGCGTTACGGGGTACAGCTCGAAGTAAAAGCCCGTGCTGATGAAGTGCTTGGTGAAGGTGGTATTGGCGCCGCCATACACGTTTACGGCCTGGTAGCGGGTCGGCGAAAACAACAACCCGTAGTAGGTGCCCAGGTAAGTCGAGAGGTTATTAACCTTCCAGAAGGGCTTGAACTTGTTGTAGCGCAGCTGCAGCTCCTGCGAAATTTTGTTGTTGCCGAATAAAATGCCCAGGTCGTTGGGGTTGTAGCGGTCCGACTCGATGCCGTGGCTCAGATTCCAGGTGAACGCGCCGCTGATTTTGCCTACGCCCAGCGAGTATTTAAACCCGTCGCGGTCGTCGATTTGCTCGTCGGAGCCGAAGCGGTTGCCGCGGCGCCGCGAGTACACCACGCGGCCATCCACGGCGTACGAGTTGCTTTTGTTGGCGAAGCGGAACAGGCCGCCCGTCACGTTGGCGTCGTAGGTTTGGCCCCAACGCGTTACGTTGGTGTTGATGAGCGAGACGTAGGAGTTATTCTTCAGCGACTGATCCAGCACCGTAATGTTGTAGTTGCTGAAGGGCTGGGTTTTGACGGTGCGCTCCTGGCCGGTTTCCTCGTTGCGCACGGTGGCGTACACGTCGTTGCTCAGGGCGTTGAACACGCCGATGCCCAGGCCTTTGCGCGTGCGCCCCGACACCTTGGTGGCGTTGAGCAGGCGCGTCTCGGCCGGGTTGCGGATGATCTTTTCGTTCTCGCCCGCTTGTACCTGGTAGAAACCGATGGGCGTGGCGCCCACCCGGCGCGAGTAGAACAGGTTGCCCTTGTTAAACAGCTCGGTGCCCTCGGTGAAGAACTGCCGGTTTTCGGCGAACTGCACCTCAAAGGGCGAGAGGTTCAGCACCTGGTTGTCGCTCTGCACCTGCCCGAAGTCCGGCACCAAGGTGGCATCGAGCGTAAAGCTCTCGTTGATGCCCCACTTCACGTCGGCCCCGCCGTTGAAGGCCGTGGTGGTGCGCCGCTGCCCTTCCGCGTTCAGGGGGTTGTCATTCACGTAGCCCGACACGTAGGGCGTGAGCGAGAGGCGCAGGGGTGGCTTGATGTCGCGCAGGTCGTGCAGGGTGCCCCACTGGTTCACGAAGCCGTCTACTTCGGGCCGCAGCTCGTTCCAGAAAAACTTTTGGCGCGTTATCTGGCGCTGGCGCGCAAAGTTGAGGCCCCACACCGGCGCCACGCCGCCCGTGGCGGGCGCAAACCGAATGGCCGAGTACGGAATGCGCAGCTCGGCTACCCAATCGGTACCCCGGATGGCGGTGCGCGAGTCCCACACGGCGTTCCAGTTGCCGTCTTCGCCGTTGGCGGGCGAGTAGCGGGCATCGAGCTGCACCCCGCCCGAGGTTACGATAAAGCCGTAGCCGTTCTGCTTGTCGTGGTACGTGTCGAGAAACACCCCAAACCAGTCGGAGTTGTTGATGTCGTCGCGCTGGCTGAGCTCGCGCAAAATCGAGTCGGGCGAGATGTCGTGCATCACGGCCCCGATGTACAGGTGCTGGTTGTCGTAGAGCACGCGCACCTCGGTTTTGTGCTTTTCGGGGCGGCCGGGCGTGGGCTGGTTTTCCACGAAATCGGTGGCCACGGGGGCTTGCTGCCAGGCCGGTTCGTCGAGCTGGCCGTCGAGCTTCACGGGCTCGGCAATGCGCAGCGCCTGCAGCTGCTTGCCGGGCTTGGCTACGGGTGGCGCCGGTGCTTGCGCCCACGCCGAACGCATCCATAAGCCAAACAACAAAACCAGCAGCGTACGAGTGAGCATGGGCAACGAAGGCACAAAAATGAACGGTAAATGGCGGATTGGGCTAATAGATGCAGTTGCCCCCTACGCGGTTGCCTGTGGGGTATCACATATTTATGTGACAAAGGAAGCAGCCAATCTGCAGACCCGGGCCCCCCTAGGTGCGAACGGAAAAAATAAGCCGGCCGGGGCAGTTACCCCGGCCGGCTTTGGCTGCTTACCCGTGCCTGTGTGGCAGATAGTTGCGCAGCGGCTTGGGGCAGGGGCAATCAGTCTTCTTTCAGCACGATGTTGATATCGACTTTGCCGCCTTTGTCGCCGCCCAGCAGCTTGCGGTATTTGCTGGCCGTGGCGGCGGGTTGCTTTTTGCCGTTCACCACCATTTCGGTGTTGTTCAGGCGGAATTCATAGCTGCGGTCGGCGTCGCCGATGAGGCCATCCTTGCGCAGCTCTTCGCCCAGGTTCACGCCGTTTACCATGGCGCTGCGGCTTGGGCCGCGCGGGGCCCTAGGTGCCGCAGGCGGCAGCGGCGGCAGCGGATCCATCGAGCCAGCCCTGCCGCGGGGCGCCCTAGGTGCGCGCGGCGTGGGGGGCACGGGGGGCACCGGCGGCACCGGCGCGGCCGGAGGGGCCACCATGCCCTGGCCGGCATCACTGCCCGAAATCCAGATGTTGGAGTTGCCGCCGTTGCGGCTGATGGAAAGCGAGGTGGAGCCCGACATGGTGCGGCCGGTATGCTTGGCCCAGAGGTCCAGGAACTTGCGGCGCATGCTCTCGGGCTGCTCTTTGCCGTTTACCACCATGCGCGAGTTGTTCAGCAGCAGCTGGAAGGAGCTGGGGTCGCTGATGAGGCCTTCCTTGCTCAGCTCTTTAATGAACGCCTCCTCCCCTTCGCGGAACTTCCGCTCCCGTTCGCGGGCTTCGGCCTCACGCTCCCGGGCGCGGGCTTCCCGCTCGCGGGCGCGCTCCTCGTTTGCGCGGGCGCGTTCTTCGCTGTACCGCGCTCTTTCTTCGTTGTAGCGGGCGCGCTCCTCGTTATAGCGGCTGCGCACTTCGGCCTCGCGGGCGCGCTGCTCGGCATCACGCTCGCGCATTTCGTCGCGCTGCTCGCGGATGCGGTCCAGTTCCTCTTCAATCCGTTCGCGTTCTTCCTCGCTCAGCTCGCCGCTGGTGCGGGCCTTGGCCAGGGCGCGCTCGGCCGATACCAGCGCCTCGCGGGTAATCACGCGCACTTCGCCTTCGGAAGGCCCTGCCACCACGCCGGGGCCCACCTCCAGCCGGCGCAGCTGGCTGCGGAGCCGCTTCTCGTCGAGGCCGTTATCGAAGTGAAACTCGTAGGTGCCCGGCGTAAAGTGGCGCCCGGAGGCCGCAGCCGGCAGCTGAATTACGCGAACTTCCTCGTTGGGCTTCGCTGATTTTCCGCCGCGGCGGTCGGCCTCACCGGTTTCCACGCGTTGGCCGTTCACGTACAGCTCTTTCAGGCGGCCTTTCTTGTCTTTCTCGATAACCACGGTGCCGGGCTCGCCGCGGCGGCCGCGGGTAGCAAGGGTTCTATCCACCACCACTACGCGGGTGTCGCCGTTGCGCTTGTTTTTGCGCTTGCGCTTGTCGTCGTCATCGTCGGCGGCGGCAGCGCGGTTGGCAACCGGCACGGCAGCCAGCGCGGCGTCATCGGGGCACGCATCAACCGGGGGCAGCGCGGCCTCAACATCGGGGATAAAGGGCTTCAGAACGGTGGAGCGGAGCAGGCGCGGCGCTTCGGCAGCGAGGCGCGGGTTGGCCAAAGCGGCGGCAGCTGTAAACGACAGCAGCACCAAGCCGCCCATTACCACGCAGGCGGCCATAAATCCTTCGGAGAAAGTGGGCGCCGTGCGGCCTTGCACCAGGCGGCGCACCCGGCCCAGCAACGAGCCCTTGGGCCCCACGGCTGCCATCGTCAGGCGCGGGGCTACGGCACGTTCGAGGCCCAGCTCGGCCAGCGCAGCCAGGGCGCGGGCCAGCACCAGCGGGTTGCCGCAGAGCGAGGCGGCTACGTCGTCGCAGCAGTTTTCGCGCTCCGAGCGCAGCGTGGCCGTCAGGAACCACACCGCCGGGTGGTAGAACAACAGGATTTCGGCTACCGATTGCAACAGGTTTACGAGGTAGTCGCGCCGCACCACGTGGGCCAGCTCGTGGGCCAGAATGGCCTCGAGCTGCAGCGTCGATAAACCCGCCACGGCACCTAGGGGCAGCAGAATAACGGGGCGCAGGTGGCCAATAACCATGGGCACGCGCACCATCGACGACTCCATGAGGGCCACCGGGCGCTGCAGGCCGGCGCGCTCGGCCAGGTTGGCCAGGCGATTTTGCCAGGCCACACCCAGGGGCTGCGTGCCGTAGTGGCGCAGGCGCTGCACGTAGGCCAGGCCGCCGAGCATGCGCAGCGTCATCGTGAGCAGGCCCATAAACCACAGCGTTACCAGCAGCGGCAGGTGCTGCTCGGTGTAGCGCAGCACGGTTTTGAGGCTCAGGGGGCCATCGGGGGCCAGCAGCGCGGCGCCGTTGGCGTTGCTTTGGGCACCCACCGCATCCGATACCATCAGCACGGCCGTTACGGGGCCGTTGCTAGCGCCGGGCAGCGCCGTGAGGTAGTAGCGCACAAACGTAACGGCGGCCAGCAGCAGCACCAACCCCAGGGCGGCGGCCGTAGCGCCGTAGCGCACCTGCGGCGAGTGGCGGCGCAGCAGCAGCAGCAAGCCGGCCAGCGCAATGGCCACCACCGCCCCCTGCCACAACGAGTGCAGAATGGTGTAGCCTACCGCCCGCACCAACGCAGGCGTTAGCAAGTTCTCAAGCCAGTTCATCGGGGTCGGCGGTTGGGTTTTGGTTGTCGATGCTGTCGAGCAGGTTGCGGATCTGGTCGAGCTCCTCGCGGCTGGTTTGGCGGTTGCCCAGGGCCTGCTGCACCAGCTTCAGGGCCGAGCCCCCGAAGGCAGCATCCAGCAGGCGGTCGATGAGCATGCCTTGGGTTTCCTGCTCGCGCAGCGCGGCTCGGTACACGTGGGTGCGGCTCGAGTCGTCGCGGGTAACGATGCCTTTTTCGTGCATCAGCTGCAGCAGCTTCAGCGTGGTGGTGTAGCCCACGTCGCGGCGCTTGCTCAGCTCGTCGTTTACAAAGCGTACCGTGCTGGGGCCATGCTGCCACAGCACTTGCAAAATCTCCAGCTCCGATTCCGTCGGGCGCGGTATGTTCTTCTTGCTCATTGCTCAGGTGCGTCGTTACGAAACGTTTCGTAACAAACATATACGAAACACATCGTAGAAGTCAAGCAAATGCTACGAAATATTTCGTGCAGCCTGCTCACCGACACCAATTACCGCCGCTGGTTGCCTGGCTTGCAAGGCGTTGCCCAGGTATTTTCGGCAGAATGAAACGGCCTGCTTTCAGTGCAAAACGTGGTTGGTTGTAGGCTTGCTGAACACAACGGTGGCTGGCGCGGCGCCGAGTAGCGTGGGCTTGAGCCCGCGTTTGCGCGAACGATTGGTGCCGCACAGTTCTGCACTGACGATTTCGTTCTGGCAAACGCGGGCTGAAGCCCACGCTACACCGCGTTAGCTTTCTAGGTCCGAAAACAGAAATTACCATCCGTGGCCGCGGACTGCAACCGCAGGTCGGCGTAGCCAAAGTCCGCGCTACATGCTGCCCGCAAACGCACTTAAAGCAAAAAAGCCCGACTGGCCTAGGTGGTCAGTCGGGCAAAACGGATGCGGGCACCTAGGGCCTACAACGCCGGCGCGGGGCGCTTGCGCTTCAGCGTAACGCGGGCGCGCTGGCAGATGCCGCCCACCGGCGGGTTGAACTTGGAGACGCTCACCTCGACCCAGCGCACGTGGCCAAACTCGTGCAAAATGCGGTCGATGATGCGGTGCGCCAGGTGCTCGAGCAAGCGGGCCGGGGCCTGCATTTCTTCGGCCACCATACGGTAAAGCACTTCGTAGTTCACGGTTTCGGAAAGGTGGTCGGTGCTGCCGGCGCGGTACAGGTTGGTGCGCACGCGCAAATCCACGCCGTACTTGTTTCCGATCTTCTGTTCCTCGTCGTAGTAGCCGTGAAAGGCAAAAAACTCCAGTCCTTCGAGTGCAATATGGCCCATGGGTTCAGCTGTTTCAGTTAGTGAGTTGGCGAGTTAGTGAGTTAGTGCTCTTCCGGCTCCGAAGCGCCGCGGCACCTAGGGTTTGCGCATCGGCTGCAGCCAACCCGTGCGGCCCGTGTGCCGGCGCAAAGGAAACAAAAAAGCCTGCCCCCGGGGGCAGGCCAATCGTCCACAAAATCCGTGGAATCCGAAAAATCCGGTTGAATCCGTGGTCCTAGATTTCGTCGAAAAACGATTTCTCGCTTTCGGCTACGGCGGCTAAGCCCGGGTGCGTAGCCGGCGAGGGCTGCGTAATTTCGGGGCCGCCGGGGCCAATCGGCTGAATATCCGGAGCGGTGGGCTCGATGCGGGGGCCGTCGGGCGAGGGCACGCGCACCGGATCGGGCACGTGAATGCGCGACGGCTCGGAAATGCCGGGGTTTTCGCTCGGGCGCAACGGGTCGATTTCGGGCCCCGGTACCTGCGAAGGCTCGCCGGGCTGGTTTTGGCGGCCGGGCTGCGGGCCAATGGGCCGGCTGGTAGGTGCGCCGCCGTCGAAAGCGCTGCCACCCGTGGCGGGGGCAGCCGACGGAATGTAGGCGGCAGATGAAGCAGAAGAGGCGGACACGTACATGGCTGGTTCGGTTGTGGGCGAGGCGGGTTCCTCGCGCTTCACCTTTACGCTTGCCGCCTTCGAAAGGATGGCCGCCACCGCGCCGCGGGGCCGTTGCTTGGCCTCGTCTACTTTCTCCTGCACGTTGGTCGTCAGTTGCTGCAAGTCGCGCACCAGGGTGTCGTACACGCCTTCGAGGCGCTGGTGCTCCTGCCCTAGGTTGTTTACCTCGGCTTGCATGTCGGAGAGGGCGCGCTCGGCTTGCTTGTAGGCGTCTTCTACCACCGCGCGGGCTTTTTGCCGGGCCTCGGCCAGCACTTGCTCGGCCATGGTTTGGGCCTCGTAGAGCTTTTGGTCGGCCGATTTCTGGGCCTGCTCCACAATGTTGGTGCTGGTGTCTTCGGCGGTTTTAAGGGTACGGTAGAGCGAGGTTTCTACTTCGCGCATGCGCTGCACATCGTGCTGGGCTTGCTCCAGCTGGCGGCGCAGTTCGCGGTTTTCGTCGGTCATCCGCTCCCATTGCTGCGAAAGCGTGAGCAGGAAGCCTTCTACTTCGTCTTTATCAACACCCCGAAAGGCGCGCTCAAACGTTTTCTGGCGGATATCGAGAGCGGTTATTTTCATGCCAAGAAGCTAGGAGCCAGGAGGTAGAAGCTAGAATTTGCGGCGCCTGCTTTGCGCAAGGGCATCAGGATGACAAAGGCCCGGGCTCCTAACTCCTAGCTTCCATCTCCGAGCTCCTCTACCTGCCATACGGCCAGGCTGCGGTCGTCGCTACACGAAACTAACCGATTCTGCCGCCCCGACCAAAACAGCCGGTTTACCGAGGTGCCGTGCCCGGCGTGGCGCGCTTTGTCCACTACGCGCAGCAGGCGGCAGGTATCGGCATCCCACAGCTTAATGCTTTTATCCATGCTGCAGGTGGCCAGCATGCGGCCATCGGGGCTGAAGGTGAGGTGGTTGATGGCAAACAAATGCGCCACTACGGTGTGCACTTCGGCGTAGCCCTGGGTGGCATCGTACACGCGCAAATGCGCATCGCGGCCAGCCGCGTAGAGCCGGTTGTTGGTGGGGTGATAAGCCGCCGTAAACACCGAGTTGGTAGCCGCCTCCAGCGTGTGCTTCAGCTGCAGGGTATCGGCATCGAGGATGCGCAGGCGGTGGTCGGAGCTGCCTACGGCCAGTTCACCTAGGGTTTCGTGCAGGCTCAGGCAACGCAGGCTTTTGTCGGAGAGGCGCACGAGGCGCTCCACGCCGAAATCGGTGGTGCGCAGCACGGCCAGCGTGCCATCACCTAGGGCCACAAACAGCCGTTGCCGCTGGGCCGAGTAGGCAAAATCGAAGATGGGCGCGGGCGGCAGCGCCGTGGCGTGCAGCAGGGTTTTATCGGCCAGGCTGATTACCTGCACGCCCTGGTAATTGTGCCCTACCACCAGCAGCTGTCGGCTGGGCTCGTGGTGCAGCGCGTACACCGAGTTTTCCACCTTGGCCACGAGCTGGCCGTCGTGCTCGGGCTCGTCGATGCTCCAGCTGGCTACCATCCCATCGGCCCCCGACGAAAAGAACCGGGGCTCGGCGGCGTGCCCGGCCAGGGCGTACACGCAGTCGCGGTGGCCGGTAAGCTGGGCCAGTTTCTGCACTTGAGGACGCTGGGTGGTGTTCATGAGCAAGCGGGCTGCCACCTAGGGCAGCAATATTTGGCAGCGCGAAAGTACGGCCAAGCGCCCGCCTCCCCGTAATTGCTGCCGAATTCGCTTGCCTCGGTAAGCCCCTACTTCAACTGCTAGTGCCGCTTCATAGCCTCACCACCACCCCCGATGCTGCTTTGCTGGGCTTGTGGCGCCTTACGGAGCCCGCCGCAGACCTGCTCGCGCGCCTCCCCGGCGACTACGCCGCCTGGCTGCCCACCGGCCGCGACCCGGAGCGCCCGCGCCAGTGGCTGGCCGGCCGTGCCCTGGCCCACGAGCTGCTGCGCGAGCTTACCGACGCGCCCACTTTGGTGCGCACCGACGCCACCACCGGCCAGCCGCTGGTAACAGGCTTATCGGGCGCTGGCATATCGCTTTCGCATTCAGGCGAGTGGGTGGCGGCGCTGCTCGCGCCCCAGGGCCGAGTTGGCATAGATGTTGAACAAGTACGGCCCAAAGCCCGCCAGCTGGCTACCAAGTTTTTGAGCGAAGCCGAGCGCCTCGATGCCGGCCCCGACGAAACCAAGCACAGCCTGTACTGGAGCGCCAAAGAAACCCTTTACAAACTGCACAGCCGCCGCCGCCTTCTGTTCAAGGAGCACATACAGCTCGAGCCGTTTGCCTTGCAGGCGCAGGGCACCCTCACCGGGCACTTGCTCCCGCCGAACGAGGCACCCTCGCAACACTTGCTCCGCTACGAGCGCCTTACCGATGATTGCGTGCTGACGTGGTGCGTGGCTTTGTAATATCTTTCGACTTCTCCCCTCTTTGTATGTCGTTCCGACGCCTTTCCCTGCTTACCGCCGCCGTGCTGCTTACCGCGGCGGCTTTGGCTACCACGGCCCGCGCCCAAACAGCCCTGGTTACCGATTTTTCGCTCACAAAGGCCGACAATGCCACCGTTAGACTCAGCTCGTTGGCCAGCAGCAAAGCCGTGGTGGTGGTGTTCACCAACTCGGCTTGCCCGTTTTCGCGCCTGTACCAAAACCGCTTGGGGGCCCTGAGCAGCAGCTACGCCGGCCGGGGCGTGGAGTTCCTGTTCGTAACCGCCCCCATAAACATCGAGCAAACCGCCGAAACCCTCGACGCGGATAAGCTGAAGGTGAAAACCTCGGCCGGCGCCGATTTGCAGTACCTCACCGACGAAGGCCTGAAAACCGCGGCCCTGCTCGGCATCAGCAAAACGCCCGAGGCCGTGGTGCTGCAGCCCGCTACCGGCGGCTTTGTGGTGCGCTACCGCGGCGCCATCGACGATAATCCGCAGATGGAAGCCTACGTGAAGGACCGTTACCTCAAAAATGCCCTCGATGCCGTGCTGGCCGGCCAAAACGCCCCCATCGCCGAAAAGCGTGCTTCGGGCTGCCTGATCAAAAAGAACTAACCGGCACCTAGGGGGCGGCTGCTGGCAAGCAGTACATGAGGTATCCGGCCGCTTACTTAGCCCGTCATGCTTCATCTGGCGTCCGCTTGCCGAAGCATCTCTACCGTTTCGCCGAATAGTAGATTGCTATCAGTAGAGATGCTTCGGCGGGGCTCAGCATGACGTTTTCTACGCTTATTATCCACAGACCCCAGGGTTCCTAGGTCTGATTCACGAAAAAGCCCGCCCGGAGGTATCCGTGGCGGGCTTTTTCGTGCTGATACAAAGCATCTACTCCCCTTGCTCCGATTCGTCGTCGGCTTCTTCGCTGGGCGGGGCGGTGGGCGTGTCGTCGCCGGTGAGGATGGCGAGCAGCTTGTTTACCTCGTTGGCTTTGTGCGGCTCCTGCATCTTCTCGAAGCTCACGGCCAGGTTGCGCAGGGCGCGGCGCACAATATCGAGGTGCGAGCAAGGCTCGAAGAAGATTTCGTTGGGCGGCAGGTTGAGCTGCGCCACGTAGTGCTCGATATCGGTGCGCGTGAGGATCAGGCCGCGGTTGTAACAATTGATGTAGAAGGGCTGCTCGTCGTCTTGCTCGGGCCGGAACGTGAGAATGAATAGATTGGGCAGGTTTACGCCGTAGATGGGCAGCCCCAGGCGCTGCGCCACCAGCAGGTAAATCACGCAGAGCGTAAGCGGGTTGCCGCGGCGCGACTCCAGCACCAAATGCAGCATGGAGTTGGCCGGCGCATGAAAGTTTTGGGTGTTGGCCGCAAAGCGGTGCACCCGAAACAGCACGTGGTTGAGGGCCCGCGCCTGCTCAATGGCCGTCATTTCGGGCAGCAGCATCGTCCAGGTTTCGTAGCGCAGCTGCTCGATGGCGCGGTTCAGGGCCTGCAGGTCGGCATCGGGATACTGGTACGAGTTGATGAGCCACATGCCCTCCAGCAGGTTTTCGCCGCCCGAATCGCGCCACACGCGCAGGCGCTCCTGCAACCCCGAAAACTGCAAGTCGTGGATGAGCTCTTCGATGCGCGTTTGCTGCTGCGAATCGAGGCTTTCCTCCCAGGCTTCCTCCAGAAACGGTATCACGCTCTCCCCCAACTCGTGGATGCGCTCTTCGATCTGCGGCCGCAGTTCGGCATCGTCGAGCAACGAGATAAGGGCCTTAAGTTCTTTATTCGTCATCCAAATCGTGGCGCTAAACCGACCCTGGCCCGCCAAGCGCGGCGGTTTACGGTCGGTAAAGATAATGTAGAAATAGACGGCGAATCGGCCGAAAAGTTGGCTTAACCTGACAGTCAGCCACGCCTAGGTGGTTGCGGTTGGCTTATACCAAACACCGGCGTCGGCAACGGCGCCCCTCGCACCGGGTTAAGCGCATTGTGCCATAAAACACACTTGCGCACCTTGCAGCAGCCCTTTTGCTAACGCTTGCGCAGTTGGGCAACTTTTTGCCGCGTCTCAGGCTCATCGTAAATAGCCAAGGCCCGGCTGTAGTAATGCAGGGCTTTGCGCTTGTTTCCGCGCTCTTCATAAAAGGTGGCCAGCCCACTGTTGGCGTTAAAGCTTTGTGGGTAATGGGCGGCGTTGAACAAAAAGAAGGCTTCGGCCTTGGCCCAGAGTTGCTTCTGCTTGCAGGCCCAAGCGTACCAGTTGATGGTTTCTTCGGGCGGCAACACGGCGTATCCGTACTGCTCCGACACGCTAGCGTAGTGCCGCTGAATTGCCTCCAGGTTGAATTCAGCGGCTGCTACGTTGTTGGGCAGCGACAGGGGCGCGTGCCTAAAAAAGCCCCGCAGCGCGTCGTGCTCGGCCGATAGCACCACCGAGGCGTGCCCTTCCTCGGGGTAGTACTTCCATTGCCAGGCTACGGCCGAGGCAGGTTGGCGCCGCAGCAAATCCACTAGCTCTAGGTTGGCACGGGTGTGCAGCGTGGCACTGGCAGTATCGCGCCGTGCCTGCGCCGTGTCCATGCCCGCGGGCATGCCGTTGGCCACCGCCAAAAACAGTTTGCGGTTCTGTATCTGGTTCTGGCGCAGCGCGCTTTCCAGCCGCTTCAGCGCAAGTTTATCATCCCACCACAGGCTTGGCTCAATGGCCACGTAGGCATTAAACAGTGTGGGCTTGGTAGCCAGCGTATTCACCACCGTGAGCCCGCCGAGCGAGTGCCCGACGAATAAGCGGTATGGCTGCGTGAGGAAGTTGGCTTCCACATAGGGAAATACCTCCTTCTCTATGTAAGCCATAAACTTCTCACCCCCACCCGAGCCGGCCAAAGTCTTATCTAATTTACCATCCCAACGCTTGGTTGATTGGGTAGGCGTCAGGTCGCGGGTACGGGTGCGGAAAGAACTCGGAATGCCAACGATGATCATTTCCGGGCAAAGCGCCTGCGCATTGACGGAGCCCATAATGGTGCTCATGTAATGCACCATACCGCTGAGCGATTGAAAATTCCAATCCGCATCGAGCAGGTACAGCACCGGGTAGCGCTTGGGCGCGTAACCTTCTTCGGCCGCGGCGGGCGGGGTGTAAATCCATAGCTCGCGCTTTTCCTGTAGCATCTTGGATGAAAGCGTGTCTATTCGCCCAATTTCAATTTTGGCTTTTTGCTGACCTAGGGCTTGTTGGCCGAGCAGCAGGGCAAGCACCAAGGCAAACTGCCTTGCTACTGAAGCACAATTGTGGATTACGTCAGACAAGCTATTCGTCATAAATGGCTGTTAAAACGATTCGGCAATCGTAAATAGTGGTTTGGCTTTCGAGCAGCCAAGCCCCGGCAATCTAAGCTTTAGTTTGCGCCCATGCGGTAATCACAACGCGCCGCTCAGCAGTGCTGAGCGGCGCGTTGTAAATCTAGTAGCCAAGCCAGTGGCTACGAGCCATTTTACTCAGAACCCTTCCTCCAGTGCTTATAGCCAACCACGTCACGCCTAACAGTTCGCCGCCAAGCTTTCCCATACAAGCTGGTTAAATGGGCGAACATTCGGCTGTTGTATGCTTGCATGCAAGCATAGCTTGGTCCTGAACAGCCTTCATCCCAGTACGTGACGTGAAACTTCTTCTCAAATACGCTGTCGGTGGAGTAACTAACCGGTGCTATACCACTCTTAAGTATCAAGAATAAACGACCAGCCGCGATATCACGCTCAGCCAGCAAGGCAGCTTCTACTTCTTGGTTTTCTGAAAAGGCCAATAGCAGAGCCATATTACTTCCACCGCCAGGATAAACGATGCTGTCGGGTTGCTGCGGCAGTTGGCAAAAGCCAACCACCGGCAACAGCGTCAAACAGGCAACTATAAGTGACTTCCTAACGGTCATTGCTCACACCTGGATTACACCTACGTTATAGGGCTTTTCAATCGGCGCATGGTTGGCCATCCGGATACCCTCCGAAATAACCTTGCGGGTTTCCAGCGGGTCAATCACGGCATCAACCCACAGGCGGGCGGCGGCATAGTAGGGCGAAAGCTGCTCGTCGTAGCGAGCCTTAATCTTGTCAAACATCTCCTTCTTCACCTCGTCGGTTAGCTTTTCGCCTTTGGCTTCGGCGGCGGCTACTTGTATTTGCAGCAGCGTGTTGGCGGCCGCCGCGCCGCTCATTACGGCCAGCTGGGCCGAGGGCCAGGCCACAATCAGGCGCGGGTCGTAGGCTTTGCCGCACATGGCGTAGTTGCCGGCGCCGTAGCTGTTGCCCACAATCACCGAGAACTTGGGCACCACCGAGTTCGACATGGCATTTACCATTTTGGCGCCGTCCTTGATAATGCCGCCGTGCTCCGACTGCGAGCCCACCATGAAGCCCGACACATCGTGCAGGAACACCAGCGGAATGCGCTTCTGGTTGCAGTTCATGATGAAGCGCGCTGCCTTATCGGCCGAGTCGGAGTAGATAACGCCACCCATTTGCATGGCGCCCTTTTTCGTCTTCACGATTTTGCGCTGGTTGGCCACAATGCCCACGGCCCAGCCATCGATGCGCGCCAGCCCGCAAATGAGCGACTGGCCGTAGAGGTCCTTGTAGGGCTCGAACTCCGAGTTATCCACCAAACGCTTGATGATGTCCATCATGTCGTAGGGCTTCACGCGGTCCGACGGCAGCAGGCCGTAGATCTCCTTGGGGTTTCCGGCCGGGGCGGCGGGCGTTTTGCGGTCGAAGCCAGCCGAGGGCGTGGCCCCCATCTTGTCGAAGATGTTGCGGATGTGGTCGAGGCACTCTTGGTCGTTGGCGAACTTGTAGTCCGTCACGCCCGAAATCTCGGAGTGGGTGGTAGCGCCACCTAGGGTTTCGTTGTCGATGCTCTCGCCGATGGCCGATTTCACGAGGTACGAACCCGCCAGGAACACCGAGCCGGTGCCGTCCACAATCATGGCCTCGTCGGACATGATGGGCAGGTAGGCCCCGCCGGCCACGCACGGGCCCATGATGGCGGCAATCTGCACGATGCCCATCGACGACATCACGGCGTTGTTGCGGAAGATGCGGCCGAAGTGCTCCTTATCGGGGAAGATTTCGTCCTGCATGGGCAGGTACACACCGGCCGAGTCGACGAGGTAAATAATCGGCAGCTTGTTCTCGATGCTGATTTCCTGGGCGCGCAGGTTTTTCTTGGCCGTGATGGGGAACCACGCGCCGGCCTTCACGGTGGCATCGTTGGCCACAATCACGCACTGGCGGCCCTGCACGTAGCCAATTACCACCACCACGCCGCCCGAGGGGCAGCCGCCCTCCTCGGGGTACATGCCTTCGCCGGCAAAGGCACCAATCTCCACCGTAGCCGAGCCCTCGTCGATGAGGTATTGGATACGCTCGCGGGCCGTGAGCTTGCCTTTGGCTTTGTGGGCGGCAATGCGCTTTTCGCCGCCGCCTAGGTGCACCTTTTTCAGGCGCTGGCTCAGCTGAAACACGTGCTGCTTGTTGCTGTCCTCGTTCTTGTTGAACTCCAGGTTAATCTTCTGATCGGGCTGGGGTGAAGCGGGTTGGTTCACAGGAAGTAATGGGGAATGCAGATGGGAGCGAATGGCCCGCCTACGCGGGCCGCTTTCAAAGGTAGGAAAACAAAAAACCTAACGAGCGTTCGTAGCCCGTTAGGTTTTGCAAAGTTGTAGCACTGAGCGGGGCTGCAGCCACCTAGGGCTTCACGGCCGAATCAACCGGGGCGGCTTGCTGCGTCACGGTTTTGGTTTCGCGCTCCACGGTGCCGTCGGGCTTTTGCTCGGTTTCGGTTTTCTTCTTCGTCTTTTTCTCCTTGCTCCCCCCGCCAAACACCGAGAAGTGCACGTAGCGCTTGGGGTTGGCTTTCAGGTCGACGAGCAGGGCGTTGGAGCTGGCGGCCGTTTTGTTGAGGTTGGTGTAGAGCGAGTCGTCGTTCATCAGCTTACCCAGGGAGCCTTTGGTGCTGGTCAGCGACTGGTTCAGCTGCTTCATGGCGGCCTGCGCCTCCGTTACGGTGGTGTTCAGCTTGCGCACGGTGCCCGCCATGGGGGCCGACTTCAACGTGTCGGTAATCAGGGCCAGGTTGGTAGCCAGCCGGTCGAACTTGCGCTCCGTCACGTTCAGCGAGCGGGTGAGCTCGGCCATGTTGCTGGTAATCTGGTTGATGTTGCGCTGGTTCATCACCAGCAGGTTTTTCATGGCTTCCGTCGAGGCCTGCGTGTTTTGCAGGGTTTGCTGCAGGCTCAGGCGCGCCTCCTTGCTCAGAAACTGATTTACCTTGATGAGCGTGCTATCCACGGTGCCCAGCACGGGCAGCGCTTTGGCCTGAAAGGCATCGGTGAGGCTGGCCGCGTGGTACGAGCGCAGCTCCTGCCCGCCTTCGTACACTTTGGTGTTGCGGCCCTGCAGCAGCGTAATGGTTTTCGAACCTAGGAGCGAACCGGAGAGGCTGGCTACGGTGGAGTCGCCTACTTCTACCCGCTCCTGGATTTCGATGGCTACGCGTATCTGGTTGCCTTTTTCGGGCTGCAGCTCCAGGTTTTTTACCTGGCCCACCTGAATGCCGTTCAGCATCACGGGCGCCGAGAGGTTCAGCCCGTCGACGTTGTCGTAGGTGGCGTAGAACGTGCGGTCGTTAGAGAATACGTTGCTGCCTTTCAGAAAACGAAAGCCGATAAACAGTGCCACGAGGGCAACCACGGCCAATAGTGCAACTTTGGCTTCTTTGGACACGGAGATGGCGGGAAGGACGAGAGATAATGCGGACTACCGGCGTGCCGGCGGCGCAAGATGGCAAGTAGCGGCCATTTAATTGCCGGCGCTGCTCGCTTCGAGCTCTTGCTTGTACTTGCGGAACGCCCGGTAGATACCCGAGGCCATATACGTCTGATTGGCTTTATCGTTCAGATATCGTTCCTCAGCCGGGTTGGTGAGAAAGCCGGCCTCGATGAGTACCGACGGCATCGTGGATTTCCAGAGTACCAGAAAGCCCGCCTGCTTTACGCCCCGCGAAGGCCGCCCCACCGAGGTGCGAAATTCGTGGTCGACTTTGGCCGCGAAGCGCAGGCTATTATCGATGTGGGCGCTTTGGTAGAGCGAAAACAGGATGTGGCTTTGCGGCGAGCTGGGGTCGAAGCCGGCGTAGCGCTCCTTGTAGTTGTCTTCTTGCAGAATTACGGCGTTTTCGCGCTTGGCCGTGGCCAGGTTGGCTTCGGTTTTGTGCGCGCCCATCGTCCAGACCTCGGTGCCGCGCGCTACCGTGGGGCCGGCGTTGCAGTGCACCGAGATGAACAGGTCGGCGTTGTGCTTGTTGGCAATGCCGGCGCGGTCGGCCAGCTCCACAAACTCGTCGGTTTTGCGCGTGTAAATCACCCGCACCTCCGGCATGTTTTCTTCGATCTGCCGACCCAGCTCCAACACAATTTTCAGGGCTACATCGGCCTCGCGGGCCGATTGGCCGGCGCAGCCCCGGTCTTTGCCACCGTGGCCGGCATCGAGCACCACCGTACGCAGCCGAAAAACGTTAGCCGAACCTGGGGTTCGGGTCGTATCAGTTGGCTGGCCAGGCACCTGCTGTACGCTGGCCGCCGGACCGGCTAATAGCGCCAGGAGCGCCGTACCGAGAAGGACAATATTCCGCACAGAGTTCGTTAGATGGGGCGGCTACCCGCTACTTTTGCACACTTAAGCCACAAAATAAAGCAATTCTGCTCTACGTGACTCTTCCCGGGGCGCATATTCAAACGCTATGCCGCAACCAACGGGCGCAGCACTGCCTGCTCTTGTTTGGCTTGCTGTTTATGCTCTGTTCGGTGGGCTTACCGGCGGCGTGGGCGCAGCAACGCCCCGGCCGCACTACGCCCGCTGCCATCCGGCCCGACACCATCCGCCGCACCCTCGACACCGTGCGCGTAGTTACCCGCAAGGGCGATATCGAAACGACCGTAAAGTACCAGGCCAAAGACTCCATCCGCTTTAATGTGCAGGAGAAAAAGGCTACCCTTTACGACAAGGCCAACGTGGACTACGGCACCATGTCGCTGAAAGCCGGCGTTATCACCGTCGATTACAGCCAAAACCTGCTGACGGCCGAGGGGTTGAAAGACTCCACGGGCCGCGTGCGCGACAAGCCGGTATTCAAGGATGCTGCCGAAACCTACCAGGCCGGCCGCATTGCCTACAACTTCAAAACCCGCAAAGGCAAAATATCGGAGGCCATAACCCAGCAGGGCGAAGGCTACATCCATGCCGAGGTGGTGAAGAAAAACGAGCTGAACGAGATTTACGGCCTGCGCGGCCGCTACACCACGTGTAATCTAGAGCACCCACACTTCTTCATCAATGCCAGCAAAATGAAGGTGGTGCCGCGCAAGCAGGTGGTTACGGGCCCGTTCAACTTGGTCATCGGCGACATTCCTACGCCCTTGGGCTTCTTGTTTGGCTACTTCCCCAGCCCGGGCAAAAGCCGGGCTTCGGGTTTCATCATTCCTACTTTCGGGCAAGCCATCGACCGCGGCTTTTACCTCACCAACGGTGGCTACTACTGGGCCATCAATCAGTACCTAGGGCTGCGCGTAACGGGCAACGTGTACTCGGGTAGCGGCGTGGCGTTTGGGGGCTGGGGCGTAAATACCGACCTGACCTACCGCAAGCGCTACCGCTACGACGGCCGCCTCGATTTTAGCTACTCGCGCCGGCCAGCCGGGCAGCTGCTGCGCTCCGAGTCGGTAAACACCGACCCCAACATCCGGCGCAACTTCAAGCCGCGCACCTTCTGGCTCTCGTGGACGCACACGCCCACGCCGCGGCCGGGCGGGGGCCGCTTTTCGGCCAACGTGCGCACGGGCAGCCCCGAGTTCAACCAGCAAAACACGCTCGACGTGCGCAATTACCTCACGCCGGCGTTCAACTCTACCATTAGCTACCAGAAGCAGCTGCGCAACCTGCCCATTAACTACTCGGTGCAGGCCGCGCAGGACCTGAACACCATTACCGGCACCGTAAACCTCACGCTGCCCGATGTAACGCTGGGGGTGCAACGCCAGAACCTGTACCGCTTGTTTGGTTTGCCCACGCGCGGGGCCATTTACGAGCAGTTTGCGGTGGCCTACCAGATGACGGGGCAAAACCGCCTGACCAACGTGGAGCAGGCCCGCGTGCTCGAAGCCGGCATCCCGCTGCTGGGCGGCCAGGCGCAGTCGCGCAATATTCCGGTGCGTTTCGATAACCTGCGGCCTTTTCTGCGCAATGCCCAATCGGCGGTGCAGCACCGTTTCGACGTAACCCTAGGTCAGTTTACGGTGCTGAAGCACTTCTCCTTCACTCCTACCGTCAACTACGGCCAAACGTGGTTTAACAAGCGGCTCGAATACGAGTACGTGCCGCAGGCGCGGGCCGTGCGCATCGATACGGTGCGCGGCTTCAACGTGGTGCACAACCTGTCGTACGGAGCTTCGCTTTCTACCAACCTCTACGGCACCCTCAACTTCAAGCCGGGCGGTAAAATCCAGGCTATTCGGCACCGCCTGGCCCCCAGCGTCAACTTTACCGGCTCGCCCAACTACCAAGGCAGCCGACGCCTTGTCGACAACACTACCCTAGGGGACTTGCGCAACACCACGGGCGAGCTGTACGGGGTGCGCAACTTCTCGCGCTACGCGGGCTTTCCGTTTTCGGTGCCGTCGGGCGGGCGCGTAAGCCAGGTAAGCTTCGGCCTGCAGAACCAGGTAGAAATGAAGGTGCGCAACAAGCAGGATACCACCGGCAACCAGCCCTACAAAAAGGTAAGCCTGATCGACGGGTTTGACTTAAGCACCGGCTACAACTTTGCGGCCTCGGAATTCCAGTTGGCCCCTCTGTCGACCAGCTTCCGCACGCAGGTAGCCCAAAAGCTGAATCTGCTGCTGTCCTCGTCGTTTAACTTTTACCAGCGCGACTCTACGGGCCGCCTCATCGACCGGTACTTGTTTGAAAGCAAGCGCCTGGCCCGCCTCGACAATGCTTCGGCCCAGCTGACTTATCAGTTCGACAGCAACCGCCGCCCGGGGCAGCCCGGCAGCCGCCAGCAGCGCGTGGCCCCCACCAACGACCCGGTATTGGGCAACCCCAACCAGCCCGATTCCTACGTCGATTACCTCGACTTCAGCATTCCCTGGACGCTGAACGCCTCGCTGGGTGCCTTGTACCAGGACCCCGGCCCTAGGTTGGGGCGGGCCAACCAGCCGCGGCCACGTGCCTGGGCTACCGTGGCCATGACGGTAAGCGGCGAAATCAAGCTGACCGACAAAATGCGCCTGAGCTACAACTCGGGCTACGATTTCGTGTCGAACAAAATCACCCTCACGCAGCTCAACTTCTTCCGCGATTTGCACTGCTGGCAGATTACGGGCACCTGGACGCCCGTGGGCCAGATTCAGGGCTTCAGCGTGAGCATCGGGGCCAAATCGGCCCTGTTGCAGGATTTGAAGCTCAACCGCAACCGTACGTTCCCGAATCGGTAGGTGACAGGTGACAGGTTGGTAGTGGCCGGTTTGGCGGCTGGTTTCGCCGTAAAAAGTACTTTTGGGCCGCAGTGCTGACGTGTTACGTGTCGCGTGTCACCTGTCACCTAACAAGTCCCCCTCTCACCTACCAACCCAATGTCGCAGCACAAGGAAATCAAGCGCGTAACCACGCACCAACTGCTGGCCATGAAGCAGCGCGGCGAGCGAATTTCGATGCTCACCGCCTACGATTACTCGATGGCCAAAATCCTCGACGGCGCCGGCATCGATGTGCTGCTTGTGGGCGACTCGGCCTCCAACGTAATGGCCGGCCACGAAACCACGCTGCCCATTACCCTCGACCAGATGATTTACCACGCCGCTTCGGTGGTGCGCGCCGTAGGCCGGGCTTTTGTGGTGGTGGATATGCCGTTTGGCTCGTACCAGGGCAACTCGTCGGAGGCGTTGCGTTCGGCCATCCGCATCATGAAGGAATCGGGCGGGCACGGCGTAAAGCTGGAGGGCGGCGCCGAAATCAAAGACAGTATTATCCGCATCCTCACGGCGGGTATTCCGGTGATGGGGCACCTAGGGCTTACCCCCCAGAGCATCTACAAGTTTGGCACCTACACCGTGCGCGCCAAAGAAGAAGCCGAAGCCCAGAAATTGCTCGAAGACGCCAAGCTGCTCGAAGAGCTGGGCTGCTTTGCCCTGGTGCTCGAAAAGATTCCGTCGGCCCTGGCCAGGCAGGTAGCCGAGCAGCTTACCATCCCCGTTATCGGTATTGGGGCCGGCCCCGATGTTGACGGGCAGGTGCTGGTGGTGCACGATATGCTGGGCATCACGCAGGAGTTTAAGCCGCGCTTTTTGCGCCGTTACGCCGAGCTCGGCGACTTGATGCATCAGGCCGTAACGCAGTACATCGACGACGTGAAGAGCCGCGACTTCCCGAACGAAAAAGAAGCTTACTAAACCCGCTTGCCCAAGCGCTGCCGCGGCGCACCCAAGCCTTTGCCACCTAGGCACGGAGCTGGGTGCGCCGCGGCAGCGCTGGTTAATGCCCTAGGTGTTGGCGGGGTTTTAATTGATTAGAGCGCATCTGTTTCCGAACTCTGTCGTTTATTTGTGCTGATCGTTGGCAGGCGCGGCGGCCGGCTTCTGTTTTGCGGAGCGGTATTTGCAGCGTGTTGAATTATTCCGAGCCCGCCCCAACGCGTATTTACTTTTCCGGATTCCACTTGTGAATAGACCTGCCATTTGGTCGGAGCAGAAGGAAATTCTGTTCGAAGACAACCACCTGCTGGTGCTCAACAAAACCGCCGGCACCCTGGTGCAAGGCGATGAAACAGGCGACGAACCGCTCTCGTCGAAAGCAGCCGAATACCTGCGCCTGAAGTATAAAAAGCCCGGCAATGCGTTTGTGGGCGTGTGCCACCGCCTCGATCGGCCCGTTACGGGCGTGGTAGTGCTGGCCAAAACCAGCAAAGCCCTAAGCCGCCTGAACGAAATGTTCCGCGACAACCACATGCACAAAACCTATTGGGCATTGGTGGGCAAAGCGCCGCAGCAAAGCGAAGGCACCTTGGTGCACTGGCTGGTAAAAGACCCCATGCGCAACGTTACCAAGGCCTATCCGCAAAAGCACCAGCAGGGCCAGCGGGCCGAATTGCACTACAAAGTGCTGGCGCAAGTGGGCCACCGCTACCTGATCGAGGTGAACCCGATTACGGGCCGGCCCCACCAGATTCGGGTGCAGCTCGCCACCGGCCTCGGTACGCCCATCACCGGCGATGTAAAGTACGGGGCCATGGCCCCCCTGCCCGACCTCAGCATTGCGCTGCACGCCCGGCGCCTGCGCTTTAAGCACCCCGTTACGCAGCAGGAAATGGACGTTACCGCCCCGCTGCCCGACGCAGAAGTGTGGAACCCGGTGCGCGAGCTGGAGCTGGCCTAGGCCACTGGCCCAACCTAGATTTAAACACCTAGGCGCCGGGGCTGCGGCAGCACAGGGCTACACATTCCTGACAAAAGTCAGTTTTCGTTGGGCCCCAAAGCTGTCGTACGTTTGCGCACTGGCTTGAACCAAACGGCCTTGCACGTGTTTAGGCGTTCAAGGCTTTTCCACACCATTTCCAATATCATCCATGCCGATTCTGCTGTTTTTCGTCGGGCACTGGTACCTGTCGCTGTTCGTGCAGACGTTTTACCTGCACCGCTACGCAGCGCACAAAATGTACACCATGAACCGGTTCTGGGAGCGGTTCTTCTTTGGGCTAACTTATGCGGCGCAAGGGTCTTCGTTCCTCTCGCCGCGTGCTTACGCGCTGTTGCACCGCATGCACCATGCCTACTCCGACACCGAGAAGGACCCGCACTCGCCGCACTTTTCGTCGAATGCCTTCACGATGATGTGGAAAACGAAAAACATTTACAACTCGGTTCTGAACAACGACTACGAGCTGGCCAAGCGTTTCGAGGGGGACTACCCCGTGTGGAACGCCCTGGAGCGCCTCGGCGACAACTGGAAGTCGCGCGTGGGTTGGGGCACGGCTTATGTGCTGTTTTACGTGGCGTTTGCCACGGCCTGGTGGCAGTACCTATTGTTACCCATCCACTTTCTAATGGGCCCGATTCACGGCGCCATCGTCAACTGGAGCGGCCACAAGTACGGCTACCAGAATTTCGATAACAACGACAAGTCGCGCAACTCCTTGTTCTTCGACTTCCTCACCGGCGGCGAGCTGTTCCAAAACAACCACCACAAGCTGCCCATGCGCGTCAACTTCGGCGTGAAGTGGTGGGAAGTAGACCCCACCTACCCCGTCATCTGGACCTTGGATAAGTTGGGCATCATCAAACTCAAGCGCAAAGTAGCGGCCCAAGAGCCCGAGCGCCTGGCTGCCTAGCCTTATTCCCGTCAATTGCCAGCAAAGCCGCCCCGCAAAACCGGGGCGGCTTTTCTTTTGATCTTTTTCGCCACCTACTATGCTTCACCTATCATCCTGAGCCACGCGAAGGACCTTATCACGTCTGAACAGCATTCCCTAGGTCGTCATGCCGAACAAAGTCGAGGCATCTCGCGTGCTGGCGCCAGATACGAACCGCTTCCCTTGTGAAGAGGGGCTGGGTGTGGGTTCACCGACCTAGGCGCATCGTTCAGGCGTGAGAAGGACCTTCCTTCGTCAGGATGACAGTTGCGAACCAGTGTTTATAAAACACCAGCAAAGGAGGTGCCCCAGGCGGAGTCCGGCATGACAACCTAGGAGCGTCGTCTTGGCCAAGCCAGACAAATGATGCCGGCCTTGCGCGGGAAACAGGTATAAATTACTACCTTTGCGCCTCCAAATCATTTTTCATCCGACGGACGAGTTCCGTCACCTAACCGACACGGTTTATGGCAGTTAAAATCCGCCTCGCCCGTCGCGGCCGCAAGAAGGCCGCAATGTACGACATCGTAGTTGCTGACTCCCGCTCGCCCCGCGACGGCCGCTTCATCGAGAAGCTCGGCACCTACAACCCGCTCACCAACCCGGCTACCATCAACTTCGACGCCGACAAGGCTTTCGATTGGCTGATGAAAGGCGCTCAGCCGACCGATACGGTGCGTGCTATGCTGTCGTACCGCGGTGTGCTGTTCCGCAAGCACCTGCAACTCGGCGTTATCAAGGGCGCCATCTCGCAGGACGTAGCCGATCAGCGCTTCACTCAGTGGATTGAGGAGAAGAACGCCAAGATCGAAAGCAAGCGCACCAACGTGGGCACCGCCAAGGACGAAGCTCGCAAGCAGCAGCTTGCCGCCGAAACCAAAGTACGCGAAGCCCGTGCCGAAGCGCTGCGTCAGAAGCAGGCTGCTGCCACCGCAACCGAAGCTCCGGCTGCCGAAGGCGAAACTGCTGAGGCTCCGGCCGAAAATGCCGAAGAAGCCAACGCCTAATTTAGTTTAGGAGTCTTCTCTGTTTAGGAGTTTTTGGGTTTAGCAGTTTGGGAGCTCCTGCGGGAATTCTCGGGCAGCAAACCCAAAAGCTCCTAAACTTTTTAACCCGCCAACGCCCATGACCACCGACGAGTGCTACGAATTAGGCTTTGTGGTGAAAGCGCACGGCCTGAAAGGCCAGCTAGTAGCCGAGCTCGACGTCGACAACATCGAGGATTACCTCGGCGCGGAAGAAGTGTACGTAGAGCGCCCGGTAGGCTCGGGCAAGCTGTACCGCTTTGAGGTACAACGCTTATCAGTACAGGCGGGCACGCGCGTGCTGCTCAAGCTCAAAAATGTGGATCGGATCGAAGACGCCGAGCTGTTCCGCGGGCTTAAGCTCTACCGCCCCTTGTCCGATTTGCCGGAACTCGACGAGGACCAATTTTACTTTCACGACGTTGTCGGCTACACCGTGGTTGATGCCAACCTAGGCAAGCTAGGCATTGTGGAGAGCTTCTACGAGATGCCCGAGCAGGACTTGCTGGCCATGAATTACCAAGGCAAGGAAGTGCTGATTCCGGTGGTAGATGAGCTGGTGCAATACGCCGACGAGGAAGCCCGCGAGCTGCACGTAACGCTGCCCGAAGGCCTGCTCGATGTGTACCTCAACCCCACGTCGCGCGAGCGAGACGAACCCGACGAGTTCGACGAGCCCTAGGTCGGCCGGCGCGCTTTGCGCTTGCGGAGCTGCGTGCTCATTTACCCCTGCCGTTCAATGCCCCGGGTGCGTGCATCGCGCCCCTACCCCATGCGCTTCGATATCGTAACCTGCCAGCCCGAGCTGCTCACCAGCCCCTTTGCCCACTCTATTGTGCGGCGGGCGCAGGATAAAGGCTTGGCCGAGATTCACCTGCACGACCTGCGCCGGTTTGCCATCAACAAGCACGGCCAGATCGACGATTACGCCTTTGGCGGCGGCGCGGGCATGGTGTTGCGGCCCGAGCCCATTGCCGCTTGCCTCGATGCGTTGCTGGCCGAGCGCACGTACGACGCCATCATTTACCTTACCCCCGACGGGCCTACGTTTCGACAGGCGGCGGCCAACCGCCTTTCGCTGACGCAGAACATTATCCTGCTCTGCGGCCACTACAAAGGCATCGACGAGCGGATTCGGGAGGAGTACGTGACCGAGGAAATCAGCATTGGCGACTTTGTGCTGAGCGGCGGCGAGCTGGGTGCAGCTGTGGTAGTAGACGCCGTGGTGCGCCTGCTGCCGGGCGTCTTGGGCAACGAAGAATCGGCCCTGAGCGACTCCTTTCAGGATGGCTTGCTGGCTCCACCCGTGTACACCCGCCCGGCGGAGTGGCGCGGCCGCGAGGTTCCGAGCATTCTGATATCGGGCGATACGCCCAAAGTGGACGAGTGGCGCCAGGAAAAAGCCCTGGAGCGCACCCGCCAGCGACGCCCCGATTTGTTGGCCGATTTGCCTGCTGAGGCATTTGAAGTGCCCCAACCTAGGCGGCGTCGCAAAAAACCTAACGCTTAGTGTTGTAGCTAAGCATTACAACAGCTATATTTGCGCCTCCTTACCGAAACCACTTGGGCGGCGGCGCCGTCCTTTCAAGATTTTTTGCTGTCATGAGCCAACTTCTCGACCTCATCAACCAGGAAGCCAAAGAGCGCCGCGCCAGCTTCCCCGATTTTGCTCCCGGCGACACGATTAACGTTCACGTTAAGATTCGCGAGGGCAACAAGGAGCGCATCCAGCAGTTCCAAGGCGTGGTTATCCAGCGCCGGAACGCTAACACGAACGGCGAAACCTTCACCGTTCGTAAGGTGTCGAACCAGATCGGTACGGAGCGCATCTTCCCGATCATTTCGCCGAACCTCGACAAGATCGAACTGATCCGTCGCGGCAAAGTGCGTCGTGCCCGCCTGTTTTACCTGCGTGGCCTGTCGGGCAAAGCTGCTCGCATCAAGGAGAAGCGCGCCTAAGGCATCCTGCTCCCCGCTACAAACAGGGCCTCTACCGATGGTAGAGGCCCTGTCTTTTTTTCGGAGCAGTGCAATGCTTACTGCTGCTTGCGTTGGGCTGAATCCTGCCGCAAGTCTTCGTCGGGGCTGGTGCGGCCGCCGGCTACCTCACGGGCGGCCTCCAGCAATGCCTGGCTCAGGTTCTCAACGCGCGGCCTGACATTGCCCTCGGCCAGGTGCGCTACCTTAGCGGTATTCTCACCCAGGCGGTGCAGCAATTGCCCCACCAGCTTGCCATCGATGGCACCGCCGCCGAAGTGGGCTTTGAGTGCCTGCAGATCCACGATGAGTTCGTGAAAATCCTGGTGGCCGGCGTCTTTCAGGTCTTCAATCCAGCGTTGCAGGTTGTTGTCGAGGCCAGCGCGGTTTGCTTCTTCCTGCAAGTCGCCGCCGAGCAGCTTTGCGGCCGCATCGAGGTGCACTTCGTGCTGTACATACTTCTTTTCCATCGGGCTTAGGGTATGGTTGAGCAATGGCGCCGGGCGGCGCCGTGCCTTGGCTAACGGCCGTGGTAGCGCCTGGGTTATGCCAAGGCAACCGGCATACGTGCCGAACACGTACTTTCGCCACGCATTCGCCTTTACTCTATGCAAAAATTAGTAGCCAGCCTTATGCTGGCAGTGCTGCCGCTGGCGGCCTTTGCCCAATCCGAGCGCCCGTATTGGCAGCAGGAGGTTAATTACTCCATTGATGTAGCCCTCGACGATAAGCAGCACGTGCTTACGGGGCGCGAAGAAATGCAGTACGTCAACAACTCGCCCGACGCGCTGACCTTCATCTACATCCATTTATGGCCCAACGCCTACCGCGACAACTCCACCGCTTTTGCCCGCCAGCAGCGCCAGGTTGGCAAGCTTAAGTTTGAGTTTGCCAAGCCCGAAGCGCGCGGCTACATCGATCAGCTCGACTTTAAAGTTGACGGCCAGGCCGCCCGCCTGGAGTACGACGCGCAAAACCCCGACATTGCCAAGCTGGTGCTGCCGCAACCGCTGCAGCCCGGGCAGCGAGCAACCATCAGCACGCCCTTCCGCGTGAAGCTGCCCGACTCGTTTTCGCGCATGGGCCACGTGGGGCAGAGCTATCAGATTACGCAGTGGTACCCCAAGCCGGCCGTATACGACCGCACCGGCTGGCACCCCATGCCCTACCTCGACCAAGGCGAGTTCTACTCCGAGTTCGGCTCCTTCGATGTGCGCATCACGCTACCCGAAAACTACGTGGTGGGCGCAACGGGCGAGCTGCAAACAGCTGCCGAGCTGAAACGCCTCGATGAGCTTGCCGCGGCGGCAGCCAGCAAAACCAAGCCCGAGGAGTTTGGCACCGGCGAGGAGTTTCCGGCGTCGGCCCCGGCCACCAAAACGCTGCGCTACACCCAAGACCGCGTGCACGACTTTGCGTGGTTTGCCGACAAGCGCTTTAACGTGCTGAAGGATGTAGTGCAGTTGCCCAACTCGGGCCGAAGCGTGACGGCCTGGATGCTGTTTACTAACCGCAACGCCGCCGATTGGCTGAAGCACCGCAACGATATCCGGTACGCCCTGGAAGGCTACTCGCGCTGGGTTGGTGAGTATCCGTATTCGGCCGCTACGGCTGTTGATGGTGCCCTGAGCGCAGGCTCGGGCATGGAGTACCCCATGGTTACGGTAACCGACCCGTTTGCCATTGTGCACGAGGTAGGCCACAACTGGTTCTACGGGATTCTGGCTTCTAACGAGCGCGACCATCCGTGGCAGGACGAAGGCGTGAATACCTACATGGAAGCGCGCGTGATGGAGGCCTTCAAGCAAACGCCCTCCGACCCGCTGGCCAAAGCCGCCAGCAGCCCGGCGCTTGCCCAAAAGCTTGGCCTTGCGGGTGTGCCGCCTGCGGCAGTAGCGCAAGGCCAGTGGCAGGCAGCTGCCAGCCGCGGCTACGATCAGCCCAGCGCCGGCTTGGCCTCGGCCCAGTTTACCAGCTACAATTACGGCGCCATTGTGTACGTGAAAACCGCTGGCCTGCTCCGCTACCTGGCTGGTTACCTAGGGCAGGAGAAGTTCGACCAGGGCATGCGCCTGTACTACGACCGGTGGAAGTTCCGTCACCCGTCGCCGGCCGATATGCAGGCGGCGTTTGAGGAAGCCGCAGGCCAAAAGCTCGACTGGTTTTTTCAGCAGATGCTTGGCACCACCACGCGCTACAACGCCACGGTTTCGGACTTGCTGCTGGCCGGCGAGCAGGTGAAAGTGCTGGTTCGGAACGAATCGACGGCGCCGTGGTCGGTGCCGGTGGCTACGGTTGATGCGCAGGGTAAAATACTGGAGCTGAAGTGGACGCCCGTTTTCGGCGGCCGCGAAGCCGAAGACCGCACCACCGGCGACGAAGACACCGACGTATCGCAGCTCAACTTCCGCCGCACCCCGGAGGTAGCCGCGGTAGTCGTCGACCCCGAGTACCTTACGCCGCAGCTCAACCGCCGCGACGACCAACGCCTGCTCGACGGCACCTTCCCTACCCTGGAGCCGCTGCGCATCCGGCCCCTGGCCGGCCTGGAGCGCTGGGACCGTACCGACCTCTACTGGCTGCCAGTAGTGGGCGCCAACACCTACGACAAGTTTATGCTAGGTGCCGCCTTCTACAACAACCCCTTGGTGCTGAATAAGCTGAGCTATGTGGCCATGCCCATGTTCAGCTTCAACCGCCGCGACCTGAAGGGCCTTGGCCAAGTAAACCTCACGGCCTTGCCGAGCAGCCGCTACCTGCAGCGCGTAACCACTTCGTTCCACGTGTCGAGCTTTGAACGCTACACCAAGCTGGAGCCGAGCCTCACGCTGGAGCTGCGCCGCACGCAGTGGGGCAACCTGCGCCAGCAAGTGCAGCTGGCCTACACCATTGTGCGCACCGAGCAAGACCCGCTTTCCACGGGCAACATCATTCCTACCCTGCGTTATGAGCTCCTAGGTGGCGATGCTGCCCGCAGCTACGGGGCCGATGTGGAGCTGAACGCCTTCACGCCCCGCAGCGCCGGCACCACCTACGATTCGCCGCAGCTTTTGCGCGCAGCCCTGCGCTTCGAGCAGCGTTACGCCGAGAAGCGCGGCATTCGGGCACGTTGGTTTGGCGGCCGGTTTTTGTCGCAAGCAGCCGAGTCGCCCTTCGTGATAGGCTTGAGCGGCAGCCCGGATTATCGCCGGCAAACCGCCTTCCTGGATCGTCGGCAAATTTCCGACGCCCTCACGGCGCAAGTACACCAAACCGACGACCGCGACGGCGCTTTCAAAGCCTACCTGCCCGTGTTTGCCGATAAATGGCTAACCACCCTCAACCTGGAGGCCGATTTGCCCAAGACGCGGTTCGTCGTGTTTGCCGACCTAGGCGCAGCAAATCGTCGCTTTGTGCTGCCCGATGGCGGCCGCCAACGGCTATTTTACGATGCAGGCCTGGCGTTGCCTTTATGGAATGATGTATTCCGGCTTTATTTGCCAATAGCTGGCTCGCAGTACGACAACGGTTTGCCCAACAGCCGCAAGAACTTCACCGACAACATTCGCTTTGTTCTCAACCTGCAAAACGCCAACCCGCTGCGCCTCATCGATCAGGCGCTCCGGTAACGTAGGTTCTGCAGTTGCTGTATCTCTCACGCTCCTGGCGGCTGGCCTCACCAGCTGTCAGGAGCGTTTTGATAAGCTGCCTACCTATTCCGCCGAACGCCACCTGCTGCAAGTGGTGGTAGAAACCCCGGCCGGCTCAAACCGCGTGCTGCATTACGATGCTCGTAGCAACGATTTTCAGCCCGAACTGCGTGCCGGCACCGAGCGGCGGGTGGCCTTTTTGCCTTACCCCGCCAATGCAGGGTTTATCCCATCTACCCGGTTGCCGGCCTCCAAGCTACACCCCCTAGGTCGGCCGCAGCCCGCGCTTGTGCTGGCCGAAAGCCAGCCCGCGGGCACGGTGTTCGAAGTGCTGCCCCTGGCGCTTTTGCTGCTCGATAACGGTGGCGAAATGGAATCGGTGGTGCTAACGGTACCCGCTCGCCCAAGCCAACGCAATGTGCCCGTTACCTCGTGGCAGGAGCTGGTTACACGCTACCCTGCCGCCCGCGAAACGTTGCGCCTGTGGTACCAGCACACCGGCGAGCCAGGCGAGGTGCGGGTGGTAGGATGGCGCGGGCCCGAAGCGACCGAGCAGCAGATACGCGCTGCCCTAAAACCTTAGCTGCCACCTAGGTCTGCCCAGCGCGTTCGGGCTCTGTGCCCGGTCACGGCCCACACGTGCATCGGTATAAAAGCAAAAAGCCCCGCCAGCAAAGTGGCGGGGCTTTTTTGAATTAGAGAGCTACAGCGCAGAACTACTCAATCTTGTTCATGCGCTCCTTAACCGACTCCAGCTGCACACGCATGTTGACAATGTCGGCGCGAGCGGCTTCCTGCTCCTTCAGGTTCGAGTCAACCATGTTGTTGAGCTTCACCAGTTCGGCAGCGTTTTCGGCCAGCTGCTGCTGAATTTCAATTTTCTTCTGCTTGTTGCGCTCGATGTCTTTCTTGATGGCATCCTGCTTAGCAATAACAGCCATGTGGTTGTTTTGCGAGTTGATCAGAGCACGCTCAGCTTCCTGTACCTGCAGGGCAATGTCTTCGCGGTACAGCTGGCGGGCGAAATCCTTCAGGTAGTTTTCGGCCGACTTCCACTGTTGCGGGGTAGCGTCTTTGCTCAGGTAAGCGTTACCCAAGTCAATCGACCACCAAACCGTAGTACCGGTCGGTACGGCGTCTACTTTCGAGATGATGCGGATCGGAGTCTTCGAAATCGACTCTACGACAACACCATCCATCGAGTACACACCTTTATCGGCCTTTACTTTGCCGATTTTTTCGTTGATGAGCTTTACCCACGAGTCTTCTACCCGCTTGCTATCCAGCTGGATAGTTACGCGCTGACCTTTACGAGGGATGCCTTTTACTGCCATTTCCGTTTCGTCTACGGGCGAGCGTTGAGCAAAGCCTGCAGTCGTCAGGACGAACAGCAACAGAGAGAGGAGTACGCCTGATTTCATAGGGAGTGAAATAAGTGTGTGAAAACGAAGTGTGAGGTGCAGCCGCTCGCTATTTGCGGGTAACAACTCACCAAATTTAACTACCCCTGCATAAAGCGCCAGAGTAGGCCCTAGATTTTTTTTACTCGATATAACTTTTATTAGATATATCCTTCGAAATATTTGTTAAGTTCAAGATTAGAAAAATATATACTTGATAAAGTACTGTAATTGAGCAGGATGCAAATACCGAAACAAACCACCCAAACTTGGAGTTAAGCACCACATGAAAGTAACCGTAGGACGCACCGAGCACTTCAATGCCGCGCACCGCCTCTATAACCCTCAGTGGACTGACGAGGAAAACGACCGCGTGTTTGGCCTTTGCAACAACCCCAACTACCACGGCCACAACTATGTGCTTACGGTGCGCCTAACCGGCGAGCCCAACCCGGACACGGGTTACGTCTACGATTTGAAGCAACTGAGCGACCTCATCAAACGCGAGATTCTAAATACCTTTGACCACCGCAACCTGAATCTCGACACCGAAGATTTCCGCCAGTTCAACCCCACGGCCGAGAATATCGCCCGCGTGTGCTGGCAGCGGCTGCGGCCTCACTTAGCCAACGATCTGGCTTTATCGGTCACGCTCCACGAAACGGACCGCAACTTTGTAGAATACCATGGCTAAACAGCCCGACCCGGCCGCTATTCCTGGGGCCGACGACCACTTGGATGCCGAGCTGCGCACGCCCCTGCGCCCCGATGCTTTTGCGCTTAGCGAAGAAGATAAGATTGCCGGCATTACGGCGCACTTCCGCGAGATTATGCACCTGCTTGGCCTCGACCTGACGGACGACAGCCTGAACGGTACGCCCCGTCGGGTGGCCAAGATGTTTGTGAACGAGTGGTTCCGGGGCCTCGATCCGCAACACCGCCCCGAGGTGCGCCTATTCGAAAACCGCTACCAGTACAACCACATTCTCGTGGAGCGCGACATTACGCTCTTCTCCTGCTGCGAGCACCACTTTGTACCTATTATAGGCAAAGCGCACGTGGCTTACCTCCCCGGCGAGCATGTGGTGGGGCTTTCGAAGCTGAACCGCGTAGTGCAATACTATGCCCGCCGCCCCCAAGTGCAGGAGCGTCTCACCCGGCAAATTGCCGAGGAACTCAAGCAAAGCCTCCGCACCGACGACGTGGCCGTACTCATCGAAGCCGACCACTTATGCGTAATGAGCCGCGGCGTAAACGATACCAGCAGCTCAACCATTACTGCCGAATACGGGGGAGCCTTTGGCCGCGACGAGCAGCTCCGGCGCGAGTTTTTGCGGCTGATCGGCAAATAGCCTCGTTCGGCTTTGGCGCACCTATTCCGCGGCTCGGATGTTCGTTCGGGAAAGAAGGATGTGGCGCTACCGCCTTAACTTGCAGCCCTTTTTGAGCTTTTCGGCAGTTTACGAGCCCTTCGTGTTGCTTACACAATGAAACCATCGTTGCGCAAAGTGTTGATTTCGGGTGGCCGCGGCCTTATTGGCATGCGCCTATCGGAAATGCTGATTGACGCGGGCTACGAAGTGGCCCACCTGAGCCGGCAAACCGGCCGCGGGCGCTACTGCAGTTTCCGTTGGGACCCGGCTGCCGGCCAAATCGACGAAGCCGCTATCGGGTACGCCGATTTCATCGTTAACCTGGCCGGGGCCAGCGTTTCCGATGAAAAGTGGTCGGAGGAGCGCAAGCACGAAATCATGTCGAGCCGCGTGGGAGGCACCAACCTGCTGGCGCGCGAGCTGCGCGAGCGGCCCCACCACGTGAAGGCGTTTATCTCGGCCTCGGCAATTGGTATCTACGGCGACGCCGACGACCGCATGCTGACGGAAGACACTCCGCCGGCTCCTGCCGATGACTTTCTGGCCGATGTGGCTACTCAATGGGAACGGGCGGCGCAGCAGGTGCAAGCCCTAGGTATCCGTACGGTAATTACGCGTATCGGCATCGTGCTCAGCGACGAAGGCGGCGCGCTGCCCAGCATTGCCCGGCCCGTGAAGCTTATGGCTGGTGCAGCCCTAGGTAGCGGCCGGCAGTATATGTCGTGGGTGCACATCGACGACCTCTGCCGCTTGCTCATCCAGATGATGGAGGAGTCGGAATGGCAGGGCACTTACAATGCCGTTTCGCCGCAGCCGGTAACCAACAAAGAGTTTACCTCTACCCTGGCCGATGTGCTGCACCGCCCGTTGGTGCTGCCCAAAGTGCCGGAGTTTGGCCTGAAGCTGTTGATGGGCGAGATGAGCGAAATTGTGCTGGCCTCGCAGCGCGTAAGCGCCCAGAAGGTGCTGCAGCAGGGCTTCAAATTCGAACACCCGAACTTGCGCGAAGCATTGGAGTCCTTTTACCAGCGCGAGGAAGAGTAGCCTAGCTGATATTACCAAAACACCCGCCCCGCCACCACAGCACGTTAGCTGCGGTGGCGGAGCGGGTGTTTTAATGATCAGATGTACCAAAGGAGCGGAAACCCATTACGAGCTACAAGGCCGCCTAGGTGTTACTGCGCCTTCAGGCTATCCGGCACTTCAATGGTACCCTCGTTGATGCGGTCTAGGAGGTTGTCCACCACAATCGAGTCAACTTCTACCTTACGGCGGCGCGGGCGCGAATCTTCGGAGTAGCAGATGTACTTGCGGTTGATTTTGCCGGGGTACTTCGGGAACGGACCGGGGGTGATGCCCAGCTCTTTGTCCTTGTAAATGCGCTCCATGTACATGCCGAAGATGGGCAATGCCATGCGGCCGCCCTCGCCCTGCTCCGAGCGGAAAAAGTGAATGGAGCGGTCTTCGCCGCCTACCCACACGCCGGTTACAAGGTCTTTGGTGATGCCCATGTACCAGCCGTCGGAGTAGTTGGAGGTGGTGCCGGTTTTGCCGCCGATCTGGTTGTTTTTCTTGAAGAGGTCGTAGTCCCACAAGCCTTGCGAGGTACCGCCCGGCTCTTCCATGCCGCCGCGCAGCATGTACACCATCAGCCAGGCTGTTTCGGCCGGAATTACGCGTTTCTGCTGCGGATCAAACTGCTTAATGACGTTGCCGTTGCGGTCCTCGATACGCGTAACGATCAGTGGCTCGGGCCGGAAACCACCGTTCACGAAGGTGCTGTAGGCATTCACCATTTCGTACACGCTCACGTCGCCGGCCGAACCCAGGCCAATGCTCGGCACGCCTAGCAGCTTGCTCCGGATGCCTACTTTGTTGGCGTACTTGGCTACCTCGTTCCAGCCCACGCGCTCCGTTAGCTGGGCCGTAACGGAGTTCACCGAGCGGGCCATGGCATGGCGCAGCGTCATGTTGATGCCGGTGTACTCGCGCGTTACGTTGTCGGGCTTCCACTCCATGGGCTTGCCGTTCTCCACGTAGTTTATCGTCACGCGTTCGTCGCGTATCCGGTCGCAGGGCGCGTAACCCTTATCGATGGCGGTGAGGTACACGAACGGCTTGAACGTGGAGCCAGCCTGGCGCTTGCCCTGTTTCACGTGGTCGTACTGGAAAAAACGGTAGTTGAGCCCCCCCACCCAAGCCTTGATATGACCGGTGTACGGATCCATCGACATCATGCCGGCGTGCAGGAAGTGCTTGTAGTAGGCCAGCGAATCGAGCGGCGACATCAGCAAGGTGGTGTCGCCGTCGCCCTTCCAGGTAAATACCTTCATGGGGCGCTTGGTGTTCAGGGCCGAGTCGAGGCCGGCGGGGTTGCCCTTGTAGCGCGCAGCCAGCTCCTTGTACAGCTCCGTGCGCTTAATCTGCGTCTCGATGAAGTTCGGGATTTCGTTACCGTCCTCATCCACCCACGGGTTTTTGCCGCGGTTGCGCCAGAAGTTATCGAAGGTGCGCTGCAGGGTTTTCATGCGCTTCTGCACGGCATCCTCGGCGTGCTCCTGCATGCGCGAGTCGATGGTGGTGTAAATGCGCAGCCCGTCGCGGTACATATCGTAGCCGTTCTTCTCGCACCAGTCGTTTACGAACTGGCTGATGGCCGTGCGGAAGTAGTTTTCGGGGCCATCGACGTGCTTTTCAACCCGATAATTCAGCACGATGGGCTGGCTTTGCAGCAATTTCACCTGCTCGGCTGGCAACACCCCCGCCTGGCCCATGCGCTCCAGCACCAGGTTGCGGCGCCGGGTGGCGGCCTCCGGGTGAAAGCGGGCGTTGAACGCGGTAGGGTTGTTGAGGGCCCCCACCAGCACGGCGGCCTGCTCCGGACCCAGGCTGTCGGGCGTGGTGCTGAAGAAGGTTTTGGCCGCCACCTTAATGCCATACGACTGCGAGCCGTAGTCGACGGTATTCAGGTACATGCGCAGAATCTCATCCTTGGTGTAGCGGCGCTCCAGCTCCACGGCCGTCAGCCACTCCTTGAGCTTGGCCACAATGGTGCTCACCACGGGCACATGACCTAGGAGGCCCTGTTCGCCGCGGCGGGTTTTGTAGAGGTTTTTGGCCAGCTGTTGGGTAATGGTGGAGCCCCCGCGCTTTTGCCCGCGGGCGGCGGCCACCACCGAGCCCACCAACGCCTGCGGATCGATGCCGGAGTGCTCCTGGTAGCGGATGTCTTCGGTTGCCACCAGCGCCTTAACGAGCCACGGCGACATGCTGTCGAGCGGCACGGGGTAGCGGTTTTCGCGGTAGTAGCGGCCAAGCAATACGCCATCGGACGTAAATACCTCGGAGGGCTGCTCTACTTTGGGGTCTTCGAGTTCCTCCAAGCTCGGCGACTTGCCGAACAGGAACAAGAAGTTGGAAGCTACCAGAATGGGCAGCAGCAGAAAAAAACCAGCCGCAGCAGCAAAAGCCGCCCAGGCAATACGCGAAAGGCGGTTGGGCCAGGAGCGCTGCGGACGGGGTTTTTGGGGCGTAGCGGCGTTAATATGCTGAGCTTCAGTCGAGGGCATCGGGCAGAAAAAACCGGGGAGCTGGCACGTAAACGCTCCGGCTGAAATACAAATATACCAGTTGGCAGCCGGGTGCCGGCGCAGCAGCGGCTAATTGCCTCGCTGCCGGCCCACGCCAGGGCCACAACCATGAATATCAGTGCCAGTGCAGCTCCCGTAGCACCCACCGCTGCCATCAGCTTGGCCACAGCTGGCAGTACCGGCCCTGGCAACAACCCAGCGCACCGGGCGCCGATGCTAGCACGCTGCCCGCACCCGCCAGCAACAAGGTTTGGCAAGGTCGGTGGTATAGCGGGTGCATGAGGCAATATCTCATCCTGCACCAGCAAATCAGCGGGAGCAAACACAGCCGTAGACAAGCTACACCCCATGACTTGCGGGGCGACTTTTTGCATGGGATCAGCCAAACAATTGCTACCCCAGGGCCGAAAGGTTGGCAGTACCTAGGTGCGCAACCCCGCCTTGGGCACCGGGCAGCGCAGCAGCCGGAGCACGCAGCAGCTCCTGGGCCCGCTCCCACTCCCGGGCCACGCTGGCCGCAAAACCTACGGGGCCCATGCCGCCGGCCCACAGCGTGCGGTTGTAGCAGAGCCATACCACAACCGTGGCGCCAATCATTAGTCCACGGTGCAGCTGCTGGCTTAGCCACCAACCCAAGGCGCTGCGGCGCGGGCGCAAATGGCGCAGGGTGCTGCACTGAAAAGCAATGTGCTGCTGCTCGTCGCGCAGGATGCGCAGGCAAATTTGCTGCAGCAGCCCCGAGTACGTGGCGTAGTACAGCGCCCGGTAGTACACAGCAGCAATAATCTCGGCCGTGAGCAGCAGCCGAATGGTGTGCTCCCAGCCGCTGAGGCGCCGCAGCCCGCGAAATACGTTGTCGGTAAAGCAGCTGCGCAACCGTGGCAGGCCTTGCGCATCCAGAAAACGACCTAGCACCTGCGCATGCCCTTGCTCTTCGGCAATAAACAAGCGCATGGCCGCGAGGTAATCGGCATCGTGGCTGGCTTGGGCGTGGTGGTAAAGGTGGTGCCCCTCGGAGCTTTCGCCGCGCTGGAAGTGCTGCAGCGAGCGGCCCGCCGCGCGTCGTTCGCGGTCGGTAAGGCGGTAAGTGTCGTCCCAGCTCAGCTCGGCCAAGTGGCTTTGGTTGGCGCGGAAGTACGCAGCCCAGTCAGCAAACGTCATGGCGGTTGGTGCGCGCTCCGCGACGGAGGACGCCGGTTTTTTAGAGTGAATGAATAGGTTGCGCAGCCCTAGGTAGCGCGCAGGCCAGGCGGCACCCAGGCCCACGGGGGTGGCGGCACTTCGCCTGCGCATGGCTGGGTACCGGGTTGCCTTGCGCACCTGCAGCGTGGCGCTAAGCACCGCAATGGCCGAAAAGAAAAAGGAAACGCAGCATTTTAAAGTACTTTGCATTACAAAGTTTAAGCACAAAAAAATTAGCCGGCGCCTCCACGCAGCAGTTTTTCGAGCGTATCGAGGTGTTCCTGGAAAGCCTGGCGGCCCTCTTTGGTAGCGGTGAAGGTAGTGTTGGGCTTTTTGCCCACAAACTGCTTGTTTACCTGCACATAGCCGGCCTTTTCGAGGGCGGCGGCGTGGCTAGCCAGGTTACCGTCGGTAAGGTCGAGCGTTTCTTTCAGCTCATTGAAGCTAACCTCGTCGTTGGCCATGAGCACGGCCATAACGCCCAGCCGCACGCGGTGGTCGAAGGCTTTGTTGAGCTGATGGATGACGTGCTTCACGAATGAGTTGAAAAAGGCCGGCGCTGCTTGCGCCGCCGAAGGTTGAAGAACCTAGGGCCGAAGCCGCAGGCGAGGGCAGGAAGCGGCAATTACTTGGCTGGGGCCGCGTTGTCGGCGCGCTCGTAGCGGTTGTACATCAGCAGCCCGTAGCCGATGTGGCAGAGGCCAAACCCCGCCGCAAAGAACAGAAAGGCCCAGTTTACGGCCAAACTGGCCACCAAACCCAGCACTATCTGCGAGATACCCAGCAGCTTTATTTCGGGCAGGGTGTACTTGCTGGCGTTCAGCAGGGCCACGCCGTAGAAGATAAGCATACCCGGCACCACCAACCCAGCCGCCCCGCGCAGGTACAGCTGCAGGCAAAACAGCCCGCCGGCCACCAGCGGCAAGGCCATGCTCCAGAACAAGCGCCGCGCGGCGCCATCCCAGAGCGAGGCGCCGGTATGGCGCGTACGGCGACGGGTAAAGAAAACCGCCACGCCGCCCGCCAGCGCAATAATGCCCAGGCACAGAACCAACAGAAAAGGCAGCACCGCAAAGCGCACCGTGGGCGATTCTTCGAGCAGCGCAATCAACCCCGATGCACTGCCGAACGAACTGCCGTACTGGTCGGTGCCAAGCGAGCCGCCCAGCAGCCGGTGCAGGTACCAATGCCCCAGCCCCGCACCCGCCAGGGCCACCACCCCCGCTCCTATCCCCGACAACCCGCTCAGCGAGATAAACCGCGAGGAACGCTCCATTATTGAGCGAATCTCGGCTAATTGGGCTAGTGGATCGACGGCTGGCTTCATGTATTCAGAGCACTTTGTAAGGCAAAGCTACCAAGAGTTTCCGAAGTAGTATTCTTTGGCCCTGATTTTTTCTCTGTCGCGCATTCGTAATCCGCTTCGGTTCGTATTGAACTCAGCCATGCCCAACCCCTACTCCACCGCCGCTGCCCAAGCCGCGCGGCACGCCTACATTACCATTACCGCCGGGGCTTTGCTGGCACTCATCGCGCTTGTAATGCTAACGGCCGCCATCGGCCCGCGACCAGATACCTCGAATATGTCGGCGGCGCTCGTGACTACACTTCTTTGCACGGCGGTAGCCGCGCTGTTTGCGCTGCTACGCTACTCGCAGAGCCGCGCTCTTTTCGAGGAATACCACCTAGGGCAGCGCCCCCTGGGCCAGTTGCTGCTCGGGCAGGCCGATTGGTTTGTGCGTTACGCCACTCTGGCCTACGTGGCGTGTCTGCTAACAAGGGCGCTGCTCCGCATCCGCGCTTTTTCGGGAGGGCTATGGTTGCACGAGGCCGGGCTACTGCTGCCAGTTTTTGCGCTGGCTGCCCTTCCATGGCTTATCGGCCCCGCGGTGGCTACCCTTATTGTGGCCAAGCCCGCCACGGGCTCACAACCCGAATCTGCATGAAGCTTCGCCTGCAATTATTCGAATTCGAAGACCAGCCGTGGTTTCCGGCCGTGGTGCGGGCAGGCATGATGGACTACCTGCGCTTCATGATTACCCACCTGCACACCTACCGCCCCATTGCGCCGCTGCTGGCCGAGGGCCTGCGCCGCACCAACCAGCAGCACGTGCTGGAGCTGTGCGCCGGCGCCGGTGGCGGCACCGAGGACGTGCTGCAGGCATTGCGCGCCGAAAACCTGCCCGACGTGCGCATCACCCTCACCGACCTGTACCCGCAACCCGCCGCGTGGCAGCACATCGGCGAGCAAACCGGCGGGGCCATCGGCTACGAGCCCGCGCCAACCAACGCCCTACGGGTGCCGCCACAGCTAGCGGGCTTCCGGGCGGTATTTTCGGCCTTTCACCACTTCAGCCCCGCCATGGGTCAGGGCTTGCTGCGCGATGCCGTGCGGGCCCAAACCGGCATTGGGGTGTTTGAGGGCGCCGGCAAGCATTGGTGGGAAATTTTGCTGGCCCTTACCGTGCTGCCCGTAGCGCAGCTGCTCATCACTCCTTTCATTCGCCCGTTTAGCGCCAGCCGCTTGCTATTTACTTACCTGATACCGCTTATCCCGCTCTGCACCATCTGGGATGGGGTGGTTTCCATCCTGCGCATGTATACGCCCGAGCAACTGCTGGCCCTAGGTAAGCAAGCCGACCCCGAGGGCCGCTACCAGTGGCAAGCCGGCAAAGTGCGCCACGCCTGGGGCCCCGAAGTAACGTACCTCGTAGGCTGGCCCCAAGACAATGAGCAATGCGCAATTATCAATCAGCAATGAATCAAGATCAGCAGGCTACCGGCTGCCGCCGATTGCCGTTCTGACCACCTCCCCGCTTTTACCCAGGCTACACTTCTCCTAACCGCCGTACTTCGTTTTCCACCCCTAATTGTTCCTTGTTCATTGCGCATTGCCAATTACAAAAAAGCGCTGCCGCTCATGCGCATTCCGTTTTCGGTGTACCTGATGCCAGTGTACTGGTTTGGCCTGAGCACCTTGCGCGAGCCTTTTTCGGCGGCCCGTGCCCTAGGTGTATTTGTGGTGCTGCACTTGCTGGCCTACCCGGCCTCCAACGGCTACAACTCCTGGTTCGACCGCGACGAGGGCAGCATTGGCGGCCTGGAGCGCCCGCCGCAGGTAACGCCCGAGCTGTGGCATCTGGTGGTAGTTTTCGACGTGCTGGCCGTGCTGGGCGCGCTGCTGATTTCGCCGGTGTTTGCGCTGCTGCTCGCGGGCTATTTGCTGGTATCCAAAGCGTATAGCTACGACCGCATCCGCCTCAAAAAATACCCCATCATCAGTACCCTCGTGGTGGTGGTGTTTCAGGGCGCGTACACGTTTCTGATGACGCAAATTGGGGCGGGCGCTGCGCAGCACGAGGTTTTCGCGCCCGACAACCTCCTGATTGCTTTGGTGAGCAGCTTGTTTTTGTGCGGCTCTTACCCGCTTACCCAAGTGTACCAGCACCACGAAGACGCCCGCCGCGGCGACCGTACCCTCAGCTTGCTGCTGGGCGTACGGGGCACGTTTGCGTTTGCGGCCCTAGGTCTGCTGGCCGGTGCATTGGTGTTGGGGGCTGCGTACCTAGGGCGGCACGAGCCCCACTTTCTGGCGGTATTTGCCGTGGCTACATTGCCGGTGCTGGGGCTGTTTGGCCGCTGGGCCTGGCAGGTGTGGCGCAACCCCGCGGCCGCCGACTTCCGACGCACCATGCGCATGAATCAGGTATCGTCGGTGTGCCTGAGCGCGGCGTTTGTGCTGATGCTGGTGCTGCGCCACTGGCCGCGCTAGCGGCCCGCCCAACTTGCCCGCGGCAGCGTGCGTAGGCGCCAGTATGTTGACGCGTCCGTTATCCATTTTGCTCCTGGCTGCACTGCCACTAGCCTGCTCTGCCCCCGCCGACCGCAGCACTGCACCGCCCAACGCGGCCTCGGCCGACACCACCGATAGCCCCGCGCTGGAGCCCATGGACACCACGGCGGCCTCGGCAGCCAACGCTCAGTCCGACACCCTGAAGGCAGTGCGCGTGAGGCACCTGTTTTCGTCGCCCGCCGCGCCCGATCTGTTTCAGCTGGTGCTGCGCGGCGACTCGCTCCTGAGCAGCGAGGCCACCTTTACCATTACCGCGGCCGATGGCAACGTTATCTTCCGGGAGTCGCTGCGTTCCGCCGACCTCGAGGCCGCCATGGTGTACGAGATGAAAACGCTCGGCGCCACCCGCCAGGAGCGCGAAGTGTACCTGCGCCGCCGCATGGATGAGTTCTTCGCCGAGCGCAACTTCCGCCAGCCCGCCGTTGGCCCGAACGATACGTTTCAGCCCAACACCACCGACCGCGCTACCTGGAACGACCTGCGCCGGCGCCCCAATGCCATCGGCTTCGAATACAAAGTAGGCAAGGAAGACGGCCGTTGCATTGCCTGGTCGCCGCTTAAAAAACAGGTGGTACGCTACGCATCGTTTGGTGGTTAGGCCCCGCTTTTAGCTCCCGACCCCGCCGCGGGCCCTAGGTGCCTAGGGCCCGCGGCGGGGTCGGGAGTGATGCGGCCTATTGCTGCGTTAGCTCGCCTAGCAACTGCTCCAGGCCAGCTTTAAGATCCTCGTAGGGTTGGTAGCCGCGCGTGAGCACATAGCCTTGATGCCCGTGTACCAACACCAGCGTCGGGAAGCCTTGCACGCCCAACTGGCGCACCATATCAAACTCGTGCCGCGTGGCCTCGCGGGTGGCGTCGCTTTCCCACCACCGCCTGAACTCGGCTGCATCGAGGCTGTAGGCCCGGGCCAGTTGCTCGTAGGTTTCCGGGGCGTTCAGGTCGCGGCCCTCGGCAAAGTGGGCATGCTGGATGTCGTGAGCAAAGGCCACTTCGCGGTTCAAAGGATCGAGCTGTTTAAAGGCCATAAGGGCGCGGCTGGGCGGCTCCGAGTTGTTCATGTAGCTGCCTTCTGCGCCCAACTCGCGGAAAGCGTTGCCGAACTCTACACCCGTTACCCGCTCCACCTGCTCAAGAGCTTGGCTGATGTAGCTCCAACTTTTGCCGATGGGCTCCACATCCTCTCCCACCACCATACCCCCGCTTAGCGCCGTGAAAGGCACTCGTTCGGCGTACTCTTCGGCCAAGCGCTTCACCACGGGGCTCATGCCGTAGCACCAGCCGCAAAGCGGGTCGAAGATGTAAAGGAGTTGGGTATTGGGCAGTTGGTTCTGTTGCATGGTGCAAAGTTGAACGGCTAGAACAACTTACCCAAAATCAGCTTCCATAGCTGTAGACGTCGCCTTGGCGTTAATACCACTTAGGATTTCGACCTCTGTGAATCAAAATTTAGAAAGTACATACGCGTTTTTGTACAATATCACACAATATTTAAATAGATTCCATATAGTTGCATATCATCAAAATACAATTCTCGAACCTTATATATAAAAATAAAGTGCATGTTTTTTTGATTATTCAAATAACTTTAGATCTGAATGAACCCCTTACACCTTTTGCACATGTCTCATTTATACACATTCAAGGCTATGAAAGTTGCTACGAGTATACTCGGCATAGCTATACTTACAGGCTCGTCAGCTCTTGCACAAACCCAAGCCACGCAAGGATTTGAATCGAGCACTACTGAATTGCCATATACTTCAGTAGGGGTTACGATAGCAACTAACACGTCCACCCCGCAAAATGGCACTCCCCGCAACACTCCTTACCACCGCTCCGGCAGTAGCGCTTGGGCAGCTCTCAACACAAGCGGGCAACCGCTAACCCAACAACTTACTTTTCAAAATTTGCGTTACCGGGGCAATGCTACAGGTAACGCGTTTGAATTCCGTTTGGCTGCGCTGGCTACCCAACCTAACCAAGGCCTAGACCGTGGTGATTACGTTCTGGTTGAAATCAGTACCAACAACGGGAGTTCATTTGCCCCGGTATTGCAGGTGACAGGTGGCCTAGCACGAAATAACGGGCAGCCAGCCGAATCGGCCTGGAACTACGATGCCACCGGGATTGCAGCAACTACTTTCAACGTAACAGCCCCTCCTACTACCGCCACGGAATTTGTGGCGCCGCAAGACCAAACAACTACGGGCTTTGCTACAGTCCGAGTATCAATTACGGGTATTCCGGTCAACGGTTTTGCTGACGTAATTATTCGTATTACTACATTTAACAACGAAAACAACGAAATTTGGGCTATTGATGATTTTATTGCTACCAGCAGTTTGACTTTGCCAGTAGAGCTGACTTCATTTTCGGGTACTCGCCAAACCAATCGGGTGTTGCTCTCTTGGGCCACCGCACAAGAAAAAAACAACGACCGTTTCGAAGTTGAGCGCAGCGCCGATGGCAGCCAGTTCGCCCTGGTTGCAACGGTACGCGGCAAGGGCAACACTACCACTGCCTCTAGCTACACCGCTACCGATGCAAAGCCGCTAACCGGCACCAGCTACTACCGCCTGCGCCAGGTTGACTTCGACGGCACTGCTACCTACTCGCAAGTGGTGGTAGTTCGTAACAACACCCAGCAGGTGTACCTAACGCCGAACCCCGCCACCAGCCAACTCGGATTTGAGTATGCCGGCGGCGAGCTGCAGTGGCGCATCGTGAACTCGGTAGGCCAGCTGATGAAGAAAGGTTCGGCTCAGGCCAGCTCGTCGGTTGATGTTTCCTCGCTGCGCGCCGGCGTGTACTTCTTCGAAGTCAGCACCGGTGGTCAGCGTTCAGTGCAGAAGTTCTTCAAGCAGGACTAACCTGCCCTAGGTTAAGGCCCAACAAAAAAGCCCCGCCAGCACGGCGGGGCTTTTTTGTTGGGCTTGATGAACGATGTTTAGCCGTTCATCGACACCAAGAACTCCATGTTGTCGCGGGTGCCTTTCATGCGGTCCTTCAGGAACTCCATGGCCTCGGTCGAGGTCATGTCGGACATGAACTTGCGCAGAACCCACACGCGGCTGAGCTCTTCCTTGCCCATCAGCAGGTCTTCGCGGCGGGTGCCCGAAGCCGGCACGTCTATGGCCGGGAAGATGCGCTTGTTGGCCAGCTTGCGGTCGAGCTGGAGCTCCATGTTGCCGGTACCCTTGAACTCTTCGAAGATTACTTCATCCATCTTCGAGCCGGTGTCCGTCAGGGCCGTGGCAATGATGGTGAGCGAACCGCCGTTTTCCACGTTGCGAGCAGCACCAAAGAAGCGCTTGGGCTTCTGCAGAGCGCCAGCATCGATACCACCCGACAGGATGCGGCTCGACGAAGGCTGCACCGTGTTGTAGGCGCGGGCCAGGCGCGTAATCGAGTCGAGCAGGATTACGACATCGTGGCCGCACTCGACGAGGCGCTTGGCCTTGTCGAGAGCCATGCCGGCGATTTTCACGTGGCGGTCGGCTGTTTCGTCGAAGGTCGAGCTGAGCACTTCGGCTTTCACCGTGCGCTGCATCTCGGTTACTTCCTCGGGGCGTTCGTCGATGAGCAAAATCATCAGGTACACCTCGGGGTGGTTCTCGGCAATAGAGTTGGCAATTTCCTGCAGCAGTACGGTTTTACCCACTTTGGGCTGCGCCACAATCAGGCCGCGTTGGCCTTTGCCGATGGGGGCAAACAAATCCAAAATACGGGTGCTGTACTGCGAAGGCGAAGTGCTCAGCTTGAGGCGTTCCTCGGCAAACAGCGGCGTAAGGTGCGAGAAGGAAATCCGGTCGCGCACGTCTTCCACCGAGCGGCCGTTTACGCTTTCCACCGTTACCAGTGCATAGTACTTTTCGCCTTCTTTGGGCGGGCGCACGGTGCACTTCACAGTGTCGCCTGCTTTCAGCGAGTACTGCTTCACCTGCTGCGGCGACACGTAAATGTCGTCGGGCGAGGCCAGGTAATTGTAGTACGGCGAACGAAGGAAGCCATAGCCACCGTCGGGCATCATCTCCAGAGCACCTTCGCTCGGAATGGTAATATCCAACGATTCGACGCGGGGCAGCTGCGGCTGGCGCTGCTGGGGCTGCTCGCCAGCAGGGCGCTGGCCTTGCTGCGGTTGGCGGCCTTCGCGGCCTTCGCGGTTAAAGCGGTCTTCGCGGCGCTGGTCACGGTCGCGCGGTTCGCGCCCCTCGCGGCCATCACGCATTTCGCGGGGCTCCCGCGGTTCGCGCACGTCGCGTTCGTCGCGCGGCGGCTGGGCCTGCCCGTTGAGCGGACGCGGCTGCTCACCTAGGGGGCGCGGTGCTTGCGGTGCCTGCTCGGGCGTGCCCTGCGGTGCGGGGCGCGGCTCGCGGGGGTCGTTGCGGTTGGGGCGCGGCGCATCGCGGCGGTAATCGGCCGGGCGAATTTCGCGCGGCTCGCGGCCGGGTTGCGGCACCACAAAGCGCACGGGGCGCTGCTCGCGGGGCTGCTCCTCGGCGGGGCGCGGGGCGGGCGCCTCGGCAGGCTGCTGAATTTCGGGAATCGGCTGGGTGATTACCGGCTCGTTAATGGCCGGCGCCTCTACCGGCGGCAGCGGAGCGGCCGGAGCGTTGCCCTCTTCGTCGGGGGCGGCAGCAGCTACCGGCTGGTCGTTGCGGCGGCCGCGGCCACCGCGCTGGTTGCCGCGTGCGGCGCGGCCGTTGCCCACCGATACCTCAACAGCCGGGGCCTCAGCAACGGGTGCTTCGGCCCCGGCAGCCTCGGCTACGGGCGCTTCGGCCACCACCGGGGCAGGGGCCGGAGCGGCGTTGCGGCCACCACGGCGCTCGGGGCGGCCCGCAGGGGCGGCTACGGCAGGCGCAACAGCGCCATTCGCGGCTGGAGCGGCCTCAACGGTTTCGGCCAACGGAGCCCGTTTAGTGGGCATTTTATCGGGCGGCGTTATAGCTTGCTGATCCAGAATCTTGTAGATAAGGTCCTGCTTGCTCAGGCGGCGGAAATTGCCCACGTTAAGGGATTCGGCTATTTCCTTCAGCTCGGACAACAACCGGTCCTTGAGCTCGTCAATAGTGTACATAAATGGGTACGGGAGGGAGAGAAATCGGGGTGGAGATGCCCGGCAAATGCCGCCGCGGCCCTTTGGCGAGCTGCCACGGCACAAACCCTACAGATAAGCAGCGCAAAAGCGCGGGCAGGATGTCAGAAAAGCTGGAGACTCTGGGCGCTGGAACCAATCGGGCCGGAAACCACCTAGGGCTGGGCCCGGCATCACACGCCGGCTTGCTTTCGCAATGTTACGCAATACGGCCAAAAGGGCCAATAGGATGCATCGATTTTATAAACCGTGCTCGAGAATTTAACTTTTCGCAGATTGGCTTAGTTCCGGACGGGCTGCGATTGGCTCTTCCTTAGGTGCCGGCGCTCAGCAGCCCAACAAAAGAGCTGCCGGCAGCGGCCGAAAACCGCTACTTTTGCCGCGTTTCCACGCGTATTGTCGCCGAAGTATGCTGCAAGTTTCCGTCCTGAAAGAACAAACCGACCGGGTATTGGCCGGGCTCACCAAAAGGAATTTCCCCAACGCCGAGGCCGAGTTGCAGCGCGTGCTGGAGCTGGATCAGCGCCGCCGCCAGCTGCAAACCGAGCACGACGCCGCGCAGGCCGAAGCCAACAAGCTGGCCCAGCAAATCGGCGCGCTGATGAAGGGCGGCGACAAAGCCGGGGCCGAGGAGCTGAAAAGCCGCACCGCTGCCCTGAAGCAACAAACCAAATCGGCCGCCGAGGAGCTAACCGGCGTGGAGAAGGAGCTGCAGGACGCGCTGTACCGCATTCCGAACGTGCCGCACGCGAGCGTGCCGGCCGGCCGCTCGGCCGACGACAACGAGGTGGTGCGCGAAGTAGGCAACAAACCCGAGCTGCCCGGCACCGCCCTCCCCCACTGGGATTTGATCAAGAAGCTCGACATCATCGATTTTGAGCTGGGCAATAAGATTACGGGCGCCGGTTTCCCGGTGTACAAAGGCCAGGGCGCCCGCCTGCAGCGTGCACTCATCAACTTCTTCCTGGATGAAGCCATGGCCGCAGGCTACACTGAAATGCAGCCGCCCATCCTCATCAACGAGGCTTCGGGCTACGGCACGGGCCAACTGCCCGACAAGGAGGGCCAGATGTACCACGCCACCGCCGACGACCTGTACCTGATTCCGACGGCGGAGGTGCCCATCACCAACCTCTACCGCGACGAAATCATCGCGGCGGAGCGCCTGCCGATCCGCAACGCCGGCTACACGCCCTGCTTCCGCCGCGAGGCGGGCTCGTGGGGCGCGCACGTGCGCGGCCTCAACCGCCTGCACCAGTTCGATAAGGTTGAGATTGTGGAAATCGACCTGCCGGAGCGCTCTTACCAAACGCTGGAGCGCATGCTGGGTCACATCGAGCAGCTGCTGCAGAAGCTGGAGCTGCCCTACCGCGTGCTGCGCCTGTGCGGCGGTGACATGGGCTTCACTTCGGCCCTTACCTACGACCTGGAGGTGTGGTCGGCGGCACAGCAGCGCTGGCTGGAGGTATCGTCGTGCTCGAACTTCGAAACCTACCAGGCCAACCGCCTGAAGCTGCGTTACCGCGACGAAAACAACAAAACGCAGCTGCTGCACACGCTCAACGGCTCGGCCTTGGCCCTGCCGCGCATCGTGGCCGCGTTGCTCGAGAACAACCAGCAAGCCGACGGCACCATTCGCCTGCCCGAGGTGCTGCACCGCTACTGCGGCTTCGGGCAGTTGGGCTAAACCAGCACCCGTCCTAGGTCAACAAAAAGCCCGGCTGCCAGTGGCAGCCGGGCTTTTTTGTTGACGGGTGGTTATGCCTGCCAACTACCAGGGCAAACCGCCTAGGTCGATTTCGGCGGGATTCACTTGCAGGGCACTGGGGCTGCGCAGCATCACGTTCGACTCGAAGCGGTGGCGCTGCCCATCGGGCTGGCTGAAGTACAGAGCGGCCTCAACTGAGTACCAGCCCAGCTTGCGGTAATACGGCAGCATGTGATCGGCGCACACCAGCAGACCGTGTTGAGCGCCCAGCGGCTCCCACCACTGCGGCTCGGTGGCCAGCAGCAGTTGCTTGGCAAAGCCACGGCCGCGAAAAGCGGGCGGCGTAATTACGTTGTTGAGGCCCGCTAACCGCACGGGGTGCCCATCGAAGGTGGCGGTGCGCAGCACCAGGTTGTAGAAGGCCAGCAGCTGGCCTTGGTCGTCGTGCAACAGCATCGACCAATCGGGCGTGGCCCACTGGTACTGTTGCACAATAGGCACGTGCCCGAACTCGGCGTGTGCCAGTTGCCCTAGGGTGGTTTGCATAGCGGCGGGCAGCTCCGCGAAAGCAATGGAGGTAATCGGCATAAATGTGTTGCCCACAATGGGCCTGCGAAAATGCGCCGCAAAGGTGCCGTAAAAACCCCGCTCTACAAGCCCTAGAAGGCGTTTCGCTTAGCATTGTTGCTGTTGCAGCGCTGCTTACTTTGGGTACGGCTAACAGCAACACGGCCGCTGCTTAGTTGATGCTTTGCTTAGCCAGCAACGCGTTGGTTTGCGTTACATCCTGAAACTCCACGGTGTGGCCGCACTGCTGGCTGCGGCGCAGTAAGCACGAGTAAATTTCACCTTGAAAACCAACGCCACCTTTCTGCTCTATATCGCGGTGTTGTCGGCGCTTATGTACTTTGCCTCGTTGGGGCGTAGCTGCATGGTTGCGCTAGGCCGTGTTCTCATTTAAGCCACATCAACATGGCTCTGGCGTAGACAAAGGCGAGGTAGCTGTCGGCGCGTTTGTCGTAGCGGGTGGCGATGCGGCGGTGCTGCTTAAGGCGGTTGACAAGGCGCTCGATTTGGTTTCGGTCGCGGTAGGCGGCGCGGTCCAGCGGCGGGGGCTGACGGCGGTTGGGCGTGGGCGGAATCACGGCTACGGCGCCGGAAGTGCTGATTTGGGCGCGCAGCGCGTCGGCGTCGTAGGCCGCGTCGGCCAGCACGAGGCGGCCCGGCGCCAGGTGCGGGGCCAGCAGGGCGGCGGCTTGCGGCGCGTCGCCGGCCTGGCCGGCCGTCAGGACGAAGCCCAGCGGGTAGCCGCCGGCGTCGCCGGCCAAATGCAGCTTGGTGGAGAAGCCGCCGCGGCTACGCCCCAGCGCCTGCGGGCCGTTTTTTGCGCGCTCCGGCCGCGTGCTGGTGCGCCCGCACCGTGGTCGAGTCCACTTGCACCTGCCGGCTGCGCGGGCTGGCCACGGCGCGGCCCCGGGCTTGCAAGGTGGCCAAGACCCGCGCCCACACGCCGCCCTGCCGCCAGCGCGCGAAGCGCACGAACACCCGGTGCCACTGGCCCAGGTGCGGCGGCAAATCGCGCCAGGGCAGCCCGGTGCGGCCTACCCAAAGCACGGCCTCCACGAAGCGCCGGTTGTCCGCGGCTGTCACCCCGCGCGTGCCCACCCGGCCCGGCAGCAACGGGGCCAACAGGGCCCACTCGGCATCACTCAACAAGGTGCGGTCTGCGTTCATAGCCTCAAATTAACCTGCTACGGCATCCTTGCCCGCTGGTTAATTGAGAACACCGCCTAGCCGACAGAATGGCTACCGTTTTGTGCTTAGGTGCATAGGCGCGGAAATTTCCAAGGGCGCTCGTATAAGCGCGGCTTAAGCAGGAAACTGCTGCCCCGATAATTCAATAGCTGCTCCTCTGCGGCTTTGTCCGGCAGCTTACCTAGGGCTACACCCAAGCGTCGGCCGGCACCAGGGTGGTTTCGATGCGCATGCTTTTGCCGAGGGTTTTCTGCACGGGGCACTTGGCCGAAATTGCCTCCAGTCGCTGGCGTTGCTCGGCGGTTAAAGGGCCCAGCAGGCGCAACTCCTTGCGTACCACCTCCAGCATTCCGCCGGCCTCCTGTTCGCATTGTTCGCAATCGAGCTTGTGCACGCGCCCGTGCGAAAGGCGCACCTCTACGGCTTCGAGCGGCCACTGCTTTTGGTTGGCATACAGGCGCAGCGTAATGGCAGTGCAGGCGCCCAGGGCCGAAAGCAGCATATCGTAGGGCGTGGGGCCGCGGTCGTGGCCGCCAATGGCTACGGGCTCGTCGATGATGAAGGTATGGCGACCGGCTTGTACATCGGCAAGCAGCGCATCGGCGCCTACGCGCACCAGCACGGTGTGGTCGGTGGGCTGCGGTTGGTTGGTAGCGGGTGTGGTTTCAGTCATTATGCGGCAACGGGTTGGGCAACACGTTTGGGCGAGGCGTTGCTTGCCTAACTACGTTGCCAGCGACAAACCTGCTGCCACCCGGCACAAAAAAGCCCACCCAGGCTACCTGGGTGGGCTTTGACTCTGCGGCTAAAGCTTAACGGGCGTCGCGCGCGGGTGGCAGGTCCAAATCGAACCGGATGTCGCGCATGCAGCGAAAATGGCCTTGCGGGCACTTTTCGTACCCGATTTTGGAGCACGGCCGGCAAGCCAGCCCTTCCACTTCCAGCACCTTAAACTCGGTGCGGTAGGGGTACATGCCAAACTCGGGCACGGTATTGCCCCACACGCTGAAAATCTCCTTCCGGAAAGCGGCGGCAATGTGCATCAGGCCGGTATCGTGGCTGATTACGAGCTGCGCCTGCTTCAGCAACGAAGCCGACTGGTGCAGCGAAAACCGGCCGCAGGCATTGTAAATGCTGGTGCGCGAAGGCGGCAAGGCGGTTTTATCGAAGTAGTAAGGCGACGCCGGAATGCTGCGCGGCAGTGCCTGGGCCTGCTCCCCGGGCGGGTGCTGCTCGAAGTGCAGCTCTACCACGTGCCCGGTGCTTTCGTCTTCGGGGCCACCCAGGAGCACCACGGGGCGGCGCAGTTGGCCGCACAGCTCAATGATGCGCTCCACGGGCAGGCGCTTGGTGGCGTGCTGGGCACCAATAGCAAACGCTACGTAACCGTTGTGGAAATCGGCGGGCAGGGTTTGCTCCACATCAACGCGCTGATCGGCCGGAATGAAATAGTCGAGGCCGCAGCCATCGTCGTGCACGCCCAAGGGCGCGGCGGCCCCTAGGTAGCGCTGCACAATGTGCACGCGCGGCAGCACATCCCACTTCAGGTTCACGCGCAGCCACTTCCGGAAGTTGAGCTTGTTGAAGCTGGCGCTCGGCCGGCCCAGCTGCAGCTTAATCAGGAAGGTGCGCAGGTTGTTGTGCAGATCGACGATGAAATCGAACTGCTCCTGCTGCAGCTCGCGCACCAGCTCCCGGAGCGAGCCGGTAAGGCAATGCACTTTATCCACGTAGGGGTTGGCCTCGAGCATGCCCCGGTACGCGGGTTTGGTGCAGTAATGCACCTGCGCCCCGGGCACTTGCTGCTTCAGGCAGCGCACCACGGGCGTGGTCAGCACAATGTCGCCGATGGAGGAAAAGCGCAGGACTAAAATCTTCACTGCCGGATAATTAATGGAGTTGGTAAGTAGCCGCCCGCGCGTAGCGCTGAGTGCTACTCGGCGCGGGCGGCAAAGCCGACCATGCGGGGCTGCGCAATTCAAGCCACACGGCGCGGCCCCAAATTGGCGCCCGCAGCGCCAGCGCCGAGTGCTACTCGGCGCTACTTAGCCGAACAGCGGGCCGAAGTCGGCAGGTTTCCGGGCGGCGGGTTTGGGGCTTGAAAACTTAACGGCCTGCGCGCGGCGCTGCTCGAAATAGGCGGCCAGCTCGTCTACCGTCAGGGCATTCAGCGTCATGGCCGCCGTGAGGCCGCCCTTGCGGCCCTGCTGCACGCCGTATTGCATGTCGGCGTAGCCATCGGTGTGGTGGGCATCGGGGTTGATGCTCAGGCGCACACCTTTACCTAGGGCGTAGCGCACCCAGTGCCAGTCGAGGTCGAGGCGCCAGGGGTTGGAGTTGATTTCGATGGCCACGTTGTGCTCGGCGCAGGCGTCGATGATGGCTTCGTAATCGAGCGGGTAGCCTTCGCGGCGCAGCAGCAGGCGGCCCGTGGGGTGGCCCAGCATGGTGCAGTACGGGTTGGCAATGGCGCGCAGCAGGCGCTCGGTGGCGCGCTCCTTGTCCATCTTCAGCCCCGAGTGCACCGAGGCCACCACAAAGTCGAAGGAAGCCAGCACGTCGTCGGGGTAATCGAGCGAGCCATCGGACAGGATGTCCGACTCGATGCCTTTAAAGATGCGGAAGGGCGCCAGCTCGCGGTTGAGGCGCTCAATCTCCTGGTGCTGCTGCTCCACCCGCTCGATGCTGAGGCCGTTGGCGTAGTGCGCGGCGCGCGAATGGTCGCAGATGCCGAGGTACTGGTAGCCGTTGTCGCGCAGGAACTCGGCCATCTGGCGCAAGGAGTGGGCGCCGTCGGAGTAGGTGCTGTGGTTGTGCAAAGAGCCGCGCAAATCGGCCTCGGTGAGCAGCGTGGGCAGCTTGTGCGCGGCGGCCTCTTCAATCTCGCCGGCGCCTTCGCGCATTTCGGGCTCGATGTACTGCAGGCCAGCCTTTTCGTAAATGGCCGCTTCGCTAAAAAACTTGGTTTGGCGCACCAGCTGGCGCAGCGTGGCCGCCGGTGCTTTGGCACCTAGGGGCGCCGTGAGGTGAGCATCGGAGCCAGTTTGCAGAAACAGGCAGTTGGTGTAATTCTCGGGGGTAGCAATCTGCACCTCCACCTTCACGCCCGACTCCTGCGCCGTGCCGCGCCACACAAACGGGCCCGAGTTGGCCTCATCGGCCGCTAAGCCCTCCACGGCACCTAGGGCCTCGTGCACGGCCCAGGCCTGGTTGGTGCCCACCACTACCCGCACGGTTTCAACCACCGGCAGGGCGCGGCGCACCTCGCCGGCCACGGCTACTTGCTCGGTGCGCACGGCCTCCTGCAGCAGCGCCACCAGCTGGGCACCTAGGGCCTGGCCCTGGCTGATGAGCAGCTTGCCCTGGCTTTGGGCCGTAAACTCCAACGCCTGCAAAATGGCATCCTGGGTTTTGGCCCCAAAGCCTTTGAGCGCAGCCACGCGGTTTTGCTCGGCGGCTTCGCGCAGGGCATCAATGGTTTCGACGCCCAGCTCGCGCCACAGCACCCGGATTTTTTTCGGCCCGAAGCCTTTGATGCTCAGCATGCTGATAACGCCGGGCGGTGTGGCGGCCTGCAGGCGCGCCAGCTCGGGGAAGGTGCCGGTGCGCAACAGCTCCTGCGCCGCCACAGCGGCACCTTTACCCAGGCCCGCCACGGTGGTAAACTCGCTTGGGTCGAGCGAGGCCAGGGGCTGCTCGAGGCGCTCCAGGGCAGCGGCGGCGCTTTCGTAGGCGCGCACCTTAAAGGGGTTTTCGTCGTGCAGCTCCAGCAGCTGGGCCATCAGCCGAAAGGCGCGAATGAGGGCGCGGTTTTCCAAGGCAAGTATCGTTTGAAGCAGTAAAGCTATACGCAAAACCGCTGGCCCGCGTAGGTAGCTTACGGCAAAAGCCACCCAGGTTACGTATGTTAGCCGCTATGCGACTCTCTGCCCTGCTTCTTTCCCTGTGCGTGCTGCTACTCTCCAGCACCTGCCGCAACGACTCGGCCGGCGCCGCCGAGCTTAAGCTGAAAATGCTCTACCGCACCTGGCTGCATGCCCACGAAGAAGACCAAGGCGACGTACGCGTGTACCGCCCCAACACCTACAACTTTCCGCCGTCGCGCGGCCGCACGGGCTTTGCCTTCGAGCAAAACGGCCTGTTTACGCAGTACGACATTGCCCCTACCGACGGCATTGAGGGCCGCAAAGGCACCTGGACGCCCGTAAACGACAACACGCTGCGCATCAGCCTCGAAGACAAAAAAGACCCCGACTACGAGCTCGAAATCGTGTCGCTCGAAAACGAGGTGCTGAAAGTGAGGAGGAAATAAGGTGACAGGTGACAGGTGACAGGTGACAGGTGACAGGTGACAGGGCGAAACTGATTTTGCTAGGCCGGGTTGCCCGGCTCGTGCTACTTTTGACTGGCACGCTCTGGTTTCCTGCAGCGTGTTACTTGTCACCTTTTTCCTTTCACCTGCTTTGAACTACTGGCTTGTTAAATCCGAACCCTCGGCGTATAGCTTTTCCGACCTGGAGCGCGACGGCCAAACCGACTGGACCGGCGTGCGCAACCACCAGGCCCGCAACTTTTTAACCCAAATGCAGCCCGGCGACCTGGTGCTCGTGTACCACAGCGTTACCGACAAAGAAGTAGTGGGCGTGGCCGAAGTAGCCCGCGCCGCCTACCCCGACCGCACCGCCGAGCCCAACACGCCGTGGGTAGCCGTGGATCTGCGCCCGCACCAACGCCTGCCCCGCACCGTATCCTTAGCCGCCATCAAGGCCGATGCGCGCCTGCAGCAAATCAGCCTGCTCCGCCAATCGCGTTTATCCGTAATGCCCTTGCAACCTGCCGAGTTCGACGTACTGCTGGAGTTGGGGCACTAACCCACCTAGGGGTATGTGTTTTGGCCAGGCTTTGTTGTATTTTTAAGGAAGCCGCCCCAGTCCTACTCCTACTCCTCCGCTTATGCCTCGCGCTTTGATGTTGTTGCTGCTGTGGCTGCCGCTGCGCCTGTGGGCCCAGCCCGCACCTACGCAGCCCAAACGGCTGGAGCTCAAGCTTGAGCCCAGCTACAGCGACGTGCAGGTGGTGCCCTTGCCCGACAGCACGGTGGTGCTCTTCGTCGAAAACGAGCCCAGCAGCTCGTTCAAAGTCGATTACCGCTTCCTGTACTTCAACCGCGACTTGCAGCTGACGCGGGAGGCGAAGGTAGACGTGCCCAACGAGTTCGACCTGCGGTTTGCCTGCGCCGAGGCGCCCTATGCCTACGCGCTGTTTCAGTCGGGCTACCTAGGGGCGCGGTTTCAGGTGTTTCGGCTCGATTTGCGCACCGGCGAAACCCAGGGCTTTGCCTTCGACACCAAAATCGTAAACGACCTCTACGACCTGGAGGTGCTCAACGGCAAGCTGTTCGCTACGGTGCAGGTGGCGCAGCACCTCACCGTGATGCACGTGGATATGGACCACGAGGAGTTTCGGCTGCTGCCCTCGGTGTACGAGCCGCTGCCCACGCAGCTCACCTTTCTGGCCGACTCGGCTACCGAGCGCGTGGGCTACGTGCTCACCCAAACCAACGGCCGCCTCTCGCGCCTGCAGGTAAAGCAGCTTTCGGCGCGCGGGCAGCTGCTGGCCTCGCAGTTTATTCAGGCCGAAAGCGGCCGCGGGCTGGTTACGGCCGAGCTCAGCCCCGGCGACAGCACCCGCCGCCTGCTCACGGGCACCTACACCCTCCGCGACCCCAGGTACTCGCAGGGCCTGTTTGCTACCGACTTATCGGGCGGGCCCACGGCTCGGCCGCCGCTGCGCTTCTACGATTTCACGGTGCTTAAGCACTTTTTCGATTTCATGAAGCCGCGCCGGGCCGAGCGCCTGCGCGCCCGCAGCGCCGAGCGCCGCGCCGCCGGCCGCGACCTGCGCCTGCGCTACCGCATCCTTACGCACCGCATGCTGCCCTTCGGCGATGGGTACGTGCTGATAGCCGAGGCCTATTACCCCCGCTACCGCTACGATTCGTACGGCTTCGTGCTGTTTGCGCCCAACCGCAGCTTTGATGGCTACCGCTCGTCGCACGCCATCGTGTGCGGCTTCGACCGCAACGGCACCCTGCTCTGGGACAACACCTTCGTGCTGAGAAACGCCGAGCGGCCTACCCTCACCGAAACCGTGCGGGCCCGCCCCCTCCCCGATGGCCGCCGCCTGGCCCTGGCGTACGTGGATGAGGAGAAGATTCGGTACAAGATTGTGGACCGCACCACGCCCTCGCCCAACGACCTGCACGTGCCGCTGGCCACCAACACCCAAGGCTTGCGCGAAAAATCGGTTTCTACCAACCGCACCGGCATTTTGCCCTGGTACGGCAGCCGCTTTCTGGCCTACGGCTACCAGCGTGTGCGCCCCGAGCACGGCAGCAGCCGCGAGGTGTTTTTCCTGAACGTGGTGGCTTTCGAGTAAATCTTGTGCCCATTTGGGTGCGTACAGGCGTGCATATCTGCGCAAACGCCTTACTTAGCCCCCATGAGACAATCCCTGCTTCGCCTTTGGCCCCTGCTGGTGCTGCTGTGGCTCGGCGCCTGCCGCGCCGCCGGCCCCGAAACCCCGGCCCGTACCGTGGCCGAGTTCTTCAACAAATACGAAAACCGCTCCGGCTTCCGGGCCACCACCTACGAGCCCAATTTCCTGACGCGCATCGTGCTGGGCCGCGTAAGCCGCATGTCCGACGCCGATGCCGTGCAGGCCCTAACGGCCGTGCGCAGCATCCGGGCGCTTACCTTCACGCCTACCTCGGCCCGCGCCCGCAACCTCACCGAGCGCGGCTTGCTGGATGAGGTTGACGGCCTGCTCCGCAACGAACGCTACGAGCCCCTGAACGCCCCGTCCGCCGAGGGCGCGGCCGGCAACACCTACCGCTACTCCGTGCGCCGCACCGGCGACCGGGTGCGCGAGGTAGTGGCCACCAGCCGCGTGCAGGACGTACCGGACTCGTTTATTCTGCTCGCCATCAGCGGCGACTTCACGCAAGCGCAGCTCGATCAGCTGACCAAAATTTTGCCGGGCATGACGGGCGAAATCACCAAGTAGCCTAGGTAGCCACAAACCCAAGGGCCGGGGCAGCACTGCTGCTCCGGCCCTTTTTTGTTGCGGCATCTCAAAGCCTTTACTGCGCCGTTTGTCATCCTGAGCAAAATGCAGAACCTGCTCACACCCGCACGACTTTCCCTAGGTCGTTGTCATGTCGAGCTTGCCGAGACATCTCGCGTGCTGACGTTGGATAGTAACTGTCATCCTGATGAAGGAAGGACCTTCTCAAGTTGGACCTCACCCACCAGCCCCTTTCCCATAGAGAGGGGAGCAGTTAGTATCGAACGTCAGCACGCGAGATGTGTCGGCAAGCTCGACATGACGGCCTTCCCCTAGGTCGCCCGGCTCCCTCTCTCTATGGGAGAGGGGGCCGGGGGGTGAGGTTCTCACGAGACAAGGCCTTTCGCTGGGCTCAGGCTGACAAACGGCGTGGATGAGCACAAAAAAAGCGGCGCCTCATTGCTGGGGCGCCGCTTTTTTAGCGAATCATCACCTAGGGATTAGGGCTGCGGGGCAGCTTCCTGACCGGGGATGAAGAACTCGAAGCGGAACTCTACGCGACGGTTCTGCGACATGTTTTTGGCCGAGGTGTTGGGCGCGGCCGGTGCGCTTTCGCCCATGCCCAGCGTCGGGATGCGGCTCGGGTCTACCCCTTTCTGGGTGAAGTAGTTTTTGGCCGAAATAGCCCGGCGCTCCGAGAGGCCCTGGTTGTACTCATCGGTACCGCGCGAGTCGGCGTGGCCTACGATGCGGATGCTGTACTCGGGGTGCTCCTGCAGGGCACGCACCATCTTGTCGAGCGTTGGGTACGACGAGGGCAGGATTTGCGTGCTGTTGGTGCGGAAGCGGATGGGCTGCTCCAGCTTGCGGATGTCCTGCGGAATTTCGGGGCAGCCGTTGGCATCTACCTTGGCACCGGCCGGGGTGTTGGGGCAGCGGTCGGCGCTGTCGGGCACACCGTCGCCGTCGGCGTCAATCGGGCAGCCGTTGGCATCTACCTGCACACCCTTCGGCGTGTCGGGGCACTTGTCGTTCTTATCGGCTACGCCGTCGCCATCGGCATCGGGGCAGCCGCGCAGGGCAGCCGTACCAGCCTGGTCGGGGCAGTCGTCGTCTTTGTCGCGTACGCCGTCGTTGTCCTTATCGGGGCAGCCCTGCAGCTCGGGCTTGCCGGCTTCGGTGGGGCACTGGTCCTGGTAATCGGCCACGCCGTCCTTGTCGCCGTCGAGCGGGCAGCCGTTTTCGTCAACCTGCACACCGGCGGGCGTGTCGGGGCACTTGTCTTTTTTGTCGCGTACGCCGTCGCCGTCGGTATCCTTGGCTTTGCCCAGGCCGATGTTCAGGCCCACGGTGTGCTGCAGGTACCGGTCGTCGATGCTGTTGTCGTCGCGGTTGGGTTGGTTATCGAGGTTGGCACCCAGGGGGAAGTGCTGGCCCGTTTGCACGAACAGCCCCACGGCATCGCCCAGGCGGAAGTTGATACCCGCCGCGCCGTGCACGTCGAAGTAAGTCTTGCTCTCGTCGAAGGTTTGGGTGCGGTTGTCGCGGTTGAGGGTGCCACCGGCGCTGGCAAAAGCCAGGCCCGGCGAAACCAGCAGGTAGGGCTGCACGCGGGCGTCCTCTTTCAGGGCCCAGCCGTTGTTCAGCTTCAGCTTAAAGCCCAGGTTGGCGTTTACCACGTTGGTTTCGAAGCTCGACCCGAAGTAGGGGTTGCCCTGCGCCGTGGTGTGCTTCAGCTCCACGTAGCTCAGGTGCAGGCCCATGTCGAGGCCCGGCGAAATGTAGCGGTTGATGCTGAGGCCGGGGCCGAACTCAGCCTGATCGAGCTTCCAGTACTCCGAGCCGAAGTTGCCTTTGTACTGAAACGCGCTTACGTTGAGGCCGATGCCCCAGCGCCGGTCGGCGTTTTGAGCGTGTCCGCGCGGGGCCGCCGCCAGCAGCGCCAGACCCAGGACTGATGTGGTTATAAGATGTTTCATGTGCGAAACGCTTAAGTGAGGAAAAGCAGTTTGGGGCGCGAAATACGCAATTGCATCCCATACATTAACGCAACACTATACTTTTCAAAGCCTCACTTAGTTGTGTTTTCGGGCACATTCTTGTTTGTCGGCAGTGGCCCTAGGTGATACTATTGCCTCATTACCAACAACTGACGGCAACATTGGGCCGGCCGCACCCCTCGTTTACCTGCGCCGATAAAAAAACAAAACGCTGCCCCCGCAAGGGGCAGCGTTTTGCAGTATTTCAAGACACAGTGTTGTTAGCGTTGTGCCATCAACCGCTCAATGTCATCGGCCTCCAGCGGAATGTCGGCCATCAGGTCTTCGCACTGCGAGCGGGTTATTACCACGTCGTTTTCAAGGCGGATGCCCAGGCCCTCCTCGCGGATGTAAATGCCCGGCTCCACGGTGTACACCATGCCCGGCTCGAAGGTGCGGTACTTGGCGCCTACGTCGTGCACATCGAGGCCCAGGTAGTGCGAGGTGCCGTGCATGAAGTACTTCTTGTACAGCGGCGCGGCGGGGTCCTGGTTGTTCACGTCGCCCTGGCTTAGCAGCCCCAGGCCAATGAGCTCCTGCTCCATGGTGCGGCCCACGGCGGCGTGGTAATCCTCGATGTTGTTGCCGGCCACGAGCTGCGATTTGGCGAACTTCATCACGCGCAGCACGGCCTCGTACACCTCGCGCTGGCGCTCGGTAAACTTGCCGTTCACGGGGATGGAGCGCGAGAGGTCGGCGGCGTAGTTGGCGTACTCGGCGCCGAAATCGAGCAGCAGCACGTCGCCGTCGCGGCATTCGCGGTCGTTGCTTACGTAGTGCAGAATGCAGGCATTGGCGCCCGAGGCGATAATGCTGCCGTAGGCCGGGCCGCGCGAGCCGCTCTTCAGGAACTCGTGGAAGATTTCGGCCTCGATTTCGTACTCCATCACGCCTGGCTTCACAAAGTGCAGCAAGCGGCGGAAAGCGCTGCCCGTGATTTCGCAGGCGCGGCGCATCAGCCGGATTTCTTCCTGGCTCTTGATGGCGCGCAAATGGTGCATAAGGGGCGCGGCGCGCTTGTAGTTGTGCAGCGGGTACTGCTCCCGGATTTCCCGGATGAAGCGGGCGTCGCGGGTTTGCACCTCCACCACCGAGCGGATGTGCTCGTTGGTGTTCAGGTACACGTGCTCGGCCTCGTTCATGAGGGCGTGCAGCACCTGCTTAAAGGAATCGAGCCACAGAATGGTTTTGATGCCCGACTGCTCGCGCGCCTGCTCTTTGGTGAGCTTGTAGCCCTCCCACACGAGGATATGCTCGCTGGTTTCCTTCAGAAACAGAATCTCGCGGTACTGCGGCAGCTTGGCATCGGGGAAGATGAGCAGGATGCTTTCCTCCTGATCGACGCCCGAGAGGTAAAACAGGTCGTTGTTTTGCCGGAACGCCATGGTACCATCGGCGTTGGTAGGCATGATGTCGTTGGAGTGGAATATGGCCAACGAGCCGGGCAGCAGCTGCCGCTCGAAGTTGCGGCGGTTGTGGATGAAGAGTTCGGGGGAGATGGAGCCGTAGCGCATGGAGTGGGTATTGGCGTGCGGGATAACGGCCGCCTGGGCGGCCGGCTGCAAGTTAGACGGAATGGCCGGATGCTCGTTCGGGGCCCATAACCTACCTTGCCGCCGGTGGCCGCCGCGCCGGCCCCGCTGCGCCCATGCATGATTTAGCCACTCCCGATTTGGTGCCTGCCACCCCACCTGCCCTGCCTGCCCGCCCACTACCTAGGGCCGGCGCAGCGGCGGGCTTGCTGGCAGCGCTGGCCGTGGCGCTGTGGTGCCTGCACTGGCTGGCCCAGGCGCAACTGTGGGCCACCGAGGCCGGCCAACCGGCCCAGGCAGGCAAGTACCTTTGGGCCATGGGCTTGCTGCTGCCGGCCCTCGGTGGCGTGTGTTTTTTCCTGAACCGGTTGTGGGGCGGGCCGTGGCTGCGCTGGCTGGCCGCCGTGCTGCTCTGCGCCGAAGGCGCAGGCTTGGCCGCAGCCCTGGCTATTGCCTACGCGCTGCACGCCGCCAGGCCCGCGCTCGGTGCCTTGTTGGCCCTAGGTGCCGCGGCCTGTTGGGGGGCCGCGTACTACTTGCTGCGGCCGGGCGGTGCCCGTGCCAGCCGGGCGCCGTTGCCCACCTAGGGCCGCGGCCCGCAACCGGGAGCTAATTGTGCCGGCTTGCTTGTTATACTGCCGGAGCGCGCAGGGCCGCCCCAGGCGTGCGTGCACCAATTTGTACAATAACGGTTGTAGCAAGGCAGCCCGCAGGTATATTTGTATCCTTGCTTTATCCTATGCAAAGCCCCGCTGCCAACCGAGCCATTCTGCTGATCCAAACCGCCTTCATCGGCGACGTGATTTTGGCTACAGCCCTGCTCGAGCGCCTGCGCGAAACCGAGCCCGACACGCCCGTGGACGTGCTGGTGCGCCGCGGCAACGAAGGCTTGCTGAAAGGCCACCCGCACGTGCGCCAAGTGCTGGTATGGGACAAGAAAAAGGAGAAATACGGCGGCTTGTGGCGCCTGCTCGGGCAAGTGCGTGCCACCCGCTACGAGCGGGTTATCAACTTGCAGCGGTTTGCCTCCACGGGGTTTCTTACGGCTTTTTCGGGGGCTGAGCAGCGCATCGGCTTCGACAAAAACCCCCTGAGCTTTTTGTTTACGCACCGCCTGCCCCACGGCTTTGCGCCGGGCGTGCACGAGGTAAGCCGCAACCTGAGCCTGCTCGAGCCCGGCATACCGGCCCCGCTTACCCGCCCCCGCCTCTACCCCACCCCCGCCGACGATGCTGCCGCCGCGCCCTACGCCGAGGCGGGCCCGTACATCTGCATTGCGCCCACCTCGGTGTGGTATACCAAGCAATTTCCGCAGGAGCAATGGGCTAAGCTGCTGCGGGCCTTGCCGGCGCACTACACCGTGTACCTGCTAGGCGGCCCGCCCGATGCGGCCGAGTGCCAGGAGCTACTCGAAAAAGCTGGGCGGCCGCGCGTAGTAAACCTGGCGGGCAAGCTGTCGTTGCTGGCTTCGGCGGCGCTTATGCGCGGGGCCGTACTCAACTACGTCAACGATTCGGCCCCGCAACACCTGGCCTCGGCCGTGGATGCGCCTACCTGCGCGGTGTTCTGCTCCACGGTGCCCTACTTCGGGTTCGGGCCGCTGAGTACGTTTGCCCGCGTGGTCGAAATTGCCCAGGAGCTGGAGTGCAAGCCCTGCGGCCTGCACGGCTACCGCAAGTGCCCGCTCGGCCATTTCCGCTGCGCCCACGGCATCGAAACCCAGCAGCTCCTAGGTGTACTGGCCGAAGCCGAGGCCTGGGCAGCACCGGTGGCAGCGGCCCACTAGCCTGCTCTGCGCACTATTACCCGGCCAGGTAACAGTAGCGCCCTTTGCTGTTGTACCTTTGCTGCCCTTTGCCTTGGCTTGCTAGCCCAGGCCAACCAAATTGTCTTTCTCTGGTTTTTAGCGCTTTGGGAGCTGTTTAGCCCCGCTCCGCATTCCCATATCCATGCTCGAATACGATTTTTACGAGTTACCCAACGGCATTCGGGTGCTGCACAAGCAAGTGCCGCACACCAAAGTAGCCCACTGCGGTTTCCTACTCGATATTGGCTCGCGCGACGAACGTCCCGAGCAGTACGGCCTTGCGCACTTTTGGGAGCACATGGCTTTCAAAGGCACCGAAAAGCGCCGCTCCATTCACATCCTCAACCGCCTGGAGGCCGTGGGCGGCGAGCTGAACGCCTACACGACCAAGGAGAAAATCTGCTTTTACGCCTCGTTGCTGAGCACGCACTTCGAGCGCGCGTTTGAGCTGCTGACGGATTTGACCTTTAACTCGGTGTTTCCGGTAAAGGAAATCGAGAAGGAGCGCGGCGTAATTCTGGAGGAAATGTCGATGTACGTCGACACGCCCGAAGACGCCATCATCGACGATTTCGACGGCGTGGTGTACGGCCAGCATGCCCTAGGTCACAACATCCTCGGCACGCGCGAGAGCGTGTCGGGCTTTCAGCAGCAAGACTTTTTCCGGTTTCTGCAGGAGAACATGCGCACCGATCAGCTGGTGTTCAGCTCCGTTAGCAACCTGCCCTTTAAGCAAGTAAAACGCCTGGCCGATAAGTACCTCGCACCGCTGCCCGCCAAGTTGGGTGCCCGCCCGCGCCAGCCCTTTGCCGAGTACAAGCCCAACCACCAAACCGAGCACAAGCCCATCACGCAGGCCCACTCGCTTATTGGCTGCCCGGCCTATGCGCTGCCCGATGCGCGCCGCCTGCCCTTCTTCATGCTCACCAACATTTTGGGTGGGCCGGGCATGAACTCGCGCCTGAACCTGGCCGTGCGCGAGAAGTACGGCTTCGTGTACAGCATCGATGCCAACTACGCGCCCTACACCGATACGGGCCTGTTCGGCATTTACTTCGCCACCGAAAAAGCCCGCCTGGAGCGCACCACCCAGTTGGTAATGAGGGAGTTGCGCCTGCTGCGCGAAAAGCCCCTGACCACCGCGCAGCTGCACATGGCCAAAGAGCAGCTGATGGGCCAACTAGCCATGGCCGAAGAAAGCAACGGCGGCATGATGCAGCTGCTGGGCAAGAGCACCCTCGACCTAGGCCGCGTCGAGTCGCTCAACGAAATCTTCGACCGCATTCGGCAGGTAACCTCCCCAGAGCTGCAAGACCTCGCCAACGACGTGCTGCGCGAAGACCAGCTCAGCGTGTTGCAGTACGTGCCCGAGGGCCGCTAACCCCCACGCGTGGCGCGGAGTGGCACTCCGCGGGCGGCCAACAGCCGCCATCCGGCACCGCGCCGAATACGTTATTGAGGATTGCGCCTGGCGTTCATTGCCGCCTTCGGCGCCACGCGGAGTACCACTCCGCGCCACGTTGTTTCCATGCCCCAGTTCGGCCACATCGGTACTTACCTCCCCGGCGACACGTTCCGTTCGCGGCTGGAGCTGCGCCTATCGGGCATGCACCGGCCGGTGCGGGCGGGCATTGCGGGCTCGCAGCACACCGGCGCCGAAAGCATTGTGATGTCGCAGGTGTACGAGGATGACGTGTTCACCGACGACGAAATCATTTACACCGGCCAGGGCGGCCGCGACCCGAAATCGGGGCACCAAGTGTCGGATCAGGTGCTGAACGACCGCAACCTGGCCTTGGTGAAGAGTGCCGAAACCGGCCTGCCCGTGCGCGTTTTCCGCAAGGTGCTCGATGAGCTCAGCAGTGAGCTGGTGTTTCGCTACGAGGGCCTGTATCGCGTCGCCGGCCATGCTTTCGAAACTGGGAAGTCTGGGAAAGGCGTGTGGCGGTTTCGGCTGGTGCCGTTTCAAGCTTGAGTCGTCGTTCGCCCTCGGTGCGGCGTTGCGTACCCTGCTCGCCGTTTGTCATCCTGAGCACAGCGAAGGACCTTACCACGTCGGATAGTAACTGCCTAACCCTAGGTCGTTCTTGCGTGAGAAGGTCCTTCGGCTAGCGCCTCAGGATGACAACCGGCAAAAAATCACCCTGACTTTACTCTGCCCATGTACCCCGCCGACGAACTTCAGCAATACGCCGACGACCACACCTCGCCCGAACCAGCCCTGCTCGGCCGCCTGGTGCGCGAAACGCACCTGCAAACCCTGATGCCGCGCATGCTCTCGGGCCACTACCAGGGCCGGCTGCTAAGCATGCTTAGCCACATGGTGCAACCCAGGCGCGTGCTGGAGCTGGGTACGTTTACGGGCTACTCGGCCCTGTGCCTGGGCGAGGGCTTGGCGCCCGATGGCAAGCTGCACACCGTGGAGCAGAACCCCGAGCTGCGCAGCCGCGTGGCGCGCTACGTGGAGCAGGCCGGCCTGGGTGGCCGCGTGCACCTGCACATCGGCGATGCGGAGCAGGTGATTCCGAGCTTGGCCGAAACCTGGGATATGGTGTTCATCGATGCCGATAAGATTCGCAACCGCGTGTACTACGAGCTGGTGCTGCCGCAAGTGCGGGCGGGCGGGTTCATCCTGATTGATAACGTACTGTGGAGCGGTAAGGCCCTGCCCTCCTATCAGCTGAAGGCAGCCGACAAAGACGCCCACGCCGTGCGCGAGTTCAACGACTTTGTGCAGCAGGATGCGCGCGTGGAAAACGTGTTTTTACCCCTGCGCGACGGATTATTTTTGGTGCGCAAACGGTAGCACTTCAGCCGCTTAGCTGTAATTACCTGATGGCGGCGCTTTGCGTATACGCCCCGACGATTAAACGCTGACGCCCGCGGGCTGTCTAAGCCACTTCGTCGGGCTACGCTTTGCTGTCACATGAAACACTCCTACCTAGGGCTACTCGCACCACTTATTGTAGCGGCGGCCGCGCCGGCGCAGGCGCAAACCTACCCGGTGAGCGGCCGTGTGCTCGATGCCAAAGACCAGGCCCCGCTAATTGGCGCCAACGTGTTGCTTACCCGCCTGCAGGCCGACTCGGTGCGGGTGGGCGCGGCCGTAAACCCCGATGGCAGCTTTACTATTCCGGGCGCCGAAGCGGGCAATTACCGCCTCACGGTTTCGTTCCTGGGGTACCAAACGCTTAAGCGGGCGGTTACCGTCGGCGGCGCTCCGCTGAACCTAGGCACGCTCGCGCTGCAGGGCTCGGGCGTTACGCTGCGCGGCGTGGAGGTAACGGGCCGCGCCCCGGCGGCCGTGCAAAAGGGCGATACGGCGCAGTTCGACAGCCGCGCCTTCAAGACCAACCCCGATGCCAATGCGCAGGACCTGATTACCAAAATGCCCGGCGTAACCGTGGGCACCGATGGCCGCGTGCAGGCCCAGGGCGAGCAGGTGCAGCGCATTTTGGTGGACGGAAAGGAGTTTTTCGGCAACGACCCCGATGCCGTGCTGCGCAACATCCCGGCTGAGGTTATCGACAAGATTCAGGTGTACGACCGCGCCTCCGACCAGTCGCAGTTTACCGGGTTCGACGACGGCAACCAGCAGAAAACCATCAACATCGTTACGCGGCCGCAATTCCGGAACGGGCAGTTTGGCCGGGTGCTGGCCGGCGCCGGCCAGGGCACCGACGGCGAAACGCGCTACCGGGCCAGCGGCAACATCAACTCGTTTAAGGGCAAGCAGCGCCTGTCGGTAATTGCCCAGAGCAACAACGTAAACGAGCAAAACTTCGGCACCGAGGATTTGCTTGGGGTGGTGGGCAACTCGCGCCAGGGTAGCGGCGGAGGAGGCGATGGGCCGCGCGGCGGCGGGGGCCGGCCCGGCGGTGGCGGCCCGGGCGGCAACTTCGGCGGCGGCCAGGGCGGGCCCGGCGGCGGCAACAACGCCAGCAACTTTCTGGTGAACCAGAGCGGCGGCATTTCGCGCACGCACGCCCTAGGTCTGAACTACTCCGACAGCTGGGGCCAGAAGACGGACGTGCAGGGCAGCTACTTTTTCAACCTGAGCGACAATACTCTGAGTAGTACCACGGCCCGCGCCTTCAACGTGGATTTGTTGCGCTACCACGAAGACTCCCGCACCACCAGCCGCAACATCAACAACCGCGCTTCGCTGCGCATCGAGCATAAGTTCGACTCGCTGAACTCGCTGCTGTGGCAGCCGCGCCTCTCGGTACAGCGCAACACCAGCAACAACGCCCTCGACGGGCGCATTTTCCGGGATGCTTTTGCCGACGTGCCCGATAGCACCCAGAGCACCAACCGCAGCGACTACCGCTCGGCCAACACAGGCATTACGCTGGGCAACCAACTGCTGTACCGCCACCGCTTTCTGAAGCGCGGGCGCACGTTTTCCCTAGGTCTGAACACCACCTACAACGACCGCAACGGCAGCAACTACCTGTTTTCGGAGAACCTCGACTTCACGAGCACGCCCGAGTCGCGGCGCCTTACCGACCAGTACGCCCGCCTCGACCAGGTGGGCTGGAACTGGAACGCCACGGTGCTGTACACCGAGCCCATCAGCCCCAAGAGCCAGTTGCAGCTCAACTACACCCTGGGCTACACGCCCAACGACTCGGACCGCAAAACCTACAACTTTGAGCCGAGCACCGGCCGCTACACCGCCCTCAGCACGCCGCTGAGCAACGTGTTCCGGAGCAGCTACACCACCAACGCCGCCGGCCTGAGCTACCGCTACAACGACCGTCAGCTGCAGTGGATGGTGGGCGCCGCGGTGCAGCAAGCCGTGCTGCGCAACACGCAGGAGTTTCCGCAGGCTGCCCTTACGCGCCGCACTTTCCTGAACGTGCTGCCCAACGCCATGCTGCGCTACAACTTTTCGCGGCAGCAAAACCTACGCTTCAACTACCGCATGCGCACCCAGGAGCCCAGCATCGGGCAGCTGCAGGAGGTGGTGAACAACGCCAACCCGCTGCAGATTACCACCGGCAACCCTTTGCTGCAGCAGGAGTTTACGCACAACCTGTTTGTGCGCTACTCGGCCGCCAAGCCCGAAAAGTCGACCTCGTTTTTTGCGCTCATCGGCGGCTCGTACACCGATAACTTCATCACCAACAGCACGCGCATCGTGGAGCGGCCCACGGCCATCGGCGGCGTGGTGGTGCCGGCCGGCGGCCAGATTACGCGCCCCGTAAACCTGAACCGGCAGTACACGCTGCGCTCGTTTGCCAACTACACCGTGCCGCTCAAGCTCATCAAATCGAACCTGAATTTGAACGCGGGCGCCAGCTACAGCCAAACCCCTGGCCTCGTGAACGAGCAGCTCAACTACAACCGCACGCCGGCTTTCACCTTGGGCGCGGTGCTCAGCAGCAACATCAGCCCCGAGCTCGACTTCACGCTATCGTCGAATTCCTCGCAGACGTACGTGCGCAACTCGCTGCAAACCCAGAGCAACAGCCGGTTTTTCCGCCAGAACACCACGCTGCGCTTTAGCTGGATCATCACGAAGGGCATCACGCTGCAGTCCGACGTAAACCACGTGGCGTTTTCGGGGCTTACGGCGGGCTTCAACCAGAACTTTGTGCTCTGGAACGCCAGCCTAGGTAAAAAAATACTGCCGAAGCAGCAGGGCGAGCTTCGCCTGTACGCCTTCGATTTGCTGGGCCAGAACAACAGCATTCAGCGCAACATTGCGCCGGCCTACACCGAGGACGTGCGCACCAACATTCTGCAGCGCTACCTGATGCTGATGTTCACCTACAACATCCGCAACTTCGGCGGCGCGGGCGGGCCGGCTCCTGATCAGCCCGGCACCCCCGGTAGCTTTGGGCCCGGCGGCCGGCCGGGCGGCTTTCCGGGTGGTGGTTCTCAGGGCGGCCCTCCGTCCGGTGGCCCCATGTAGTACGCCTTGCCGAAAAGCGGAGCCGGTAAAATGTACCAGCTCCGCTTTTCGTTTATAGAGCCGCTGCGCCCTAGGTGGCCGCACATAAAAACAACATTGGCAGGCCCTAGCAGGCCGTGCCGACGCAATTTTTCGCCTACTTTGTAAGCTGAGGAGCCGCCGAATTAGCCGCGCAGTGTCGGTTCCGTCTGCTCCGCCTGCTTATGAAAAGACTGTTGTTCTTGCTGCTTTGCTTGCTGCCGTTGCTGGTAGCGGCCCAGAGCGTACCTGTTCCTTCGGAAATCCAGTTTGCTGGCCTGCGCCTGCGCCTTACCGATGGTGGGCGGGCGGCCGTGCAGCAAAAAGTAGATGCCCTGCGGCGGCACCCCACGTCGTTTCAGGCGCGGGTAGCCTTGGCCGATGCAGCCTTCCCGATCATCGATCGGGTGCTGCAGCAGGAGGGCGTACCGCTCGATTTCCGTTACCTCTGCTTGCAGGAAAGCGGCCTGCAGGGCGATGCGCAAAGCATTCACGACGCTGTAGGCTACTGGCAGTTTAAGCGCGAGGCTGCTTCTGATTTTGGCTTGCTGGTGAACGATGAGGTAGACGAACGCAAGCACCTGGTGGCGGCTACCCACGGCGCGGCCAAGTACCTGCTTCGCTCGCAGCAGATGTACCGCAACTGGCTGAATACCCTGCTCAGCTACAACCTAGGGCCCGGCGGCGTGAAGCCTTACACCCTGCCCACCGATGCCACCGCCACCGAAATGGAGGTATCGGAAAAAACGCACCCTTACGTGCTGACTTTCCTGGCCCATAAAATAGCCTACGAGCCTGCCATCGGGGCCAATCCGCGCCCGGCCATGATGCTGCGCGAGTACCCCGCCCTAGGTGGTCAATCGTTGGATATGCTGGCGCAGGCCATCCAGACGCCGGCGGCCGAGCTGAGCAAGCACAACCGCTGGCTGCTGGCTGCCGCGGTGCCCACCGATAAGTCGTACACGGCGCTGGTGCCCGTAACCGACTCGCTGCAGCTGCTGGCCATGGCCGTGCAGCAGCGCCAGGCAGCCTCCAAGCTGGTAACCAAGCCCGAAACCGACCCCACCAACGCCGCTTTTGTAACGGTGAACGGCCTGCGCGCCGTGGTGGCGCTGCCCGGCGAGAGCAAAGAAGACCTGGCTCAGCGCACCGGTATTAAGCTGCGCAAACTCTTGCAGTACAACGACCTGAAGCCCTTCGATCAGATTGTCGTAGGTCAGCCTTACTTCGTGCAGAAGAAGCGCGACAAGGCCGCCGTGGAGTACCACGTGGCCCAACCCGGCGAAAGCGTGGCCTCGGTGTCGCAGAAGTACGGGATGCGCAGCAAGGCTATCCGGAGCAAAAACCGCATGGCCGCCAACGAGCAGCTGCAAACCGGCCGCGTGCTCTGGATGCAGCACACCCGCCCGCGCGAGGTGGCCGTGGAGTACGTAAAGGATACCAACGGCGCCGTAGCGGCAGCGCTGGAGCGCCCAACCGGCAGCGCTGCTCCGGCCGAGCCCGTAACCGCGGCAGCAGCTTCTGCGCCGAAACCGGCCGCACCCAAGCCTGCCCCGGCCGCGCCGGCTGCCACCGCCAACAAGCCTGCGCAGCCCATTCAGGATGAGCCCGCGCTGGCCGATGCCGGTACCGAAGCCGCCGACTCGAATCTGGAGAACATCAACGATGTGGCCGCCCCCGATCCGGCGCCGGTGGCAGCAACCCCGGCCCCTTTGCCTGCCCAGCAACCCGAGTACGGCAGCACCAGCCCGGCCCCCAGCAAAAGCTTACCGCCCTCGACCCCGGTAGCCGATGAGCCCGCCGCCGATGCAGTGGCGGATGAACCCGAACCCGTTGCGGCGCCCACAAAGCCCGTCGGCTCCGCTCCTGCCATTCTGCCTGACAGCAAACCTGCCCCGGCCAATCCTGTCCCCGCTGCTACCAAGCCTGCGGCCCCTGCTCCCGCCACCACGCCCGATAAGCCGGTTGCGGCAGTGCCGGCCCCCAAGCCGGCCGCCCCGGTGGCTACACCAGCCCCCGCGCCCACGGTTGTTGAGCCCGTTCCGGCCTCGGGCATGCACACGGTTCAGCCCAAAGAAAACGTGTACTCCATTGCCCGCCGCTTTGGCATTCGGCCCGCCGATATCATTGCCTGGAACAACCTGCCACCTAGCCCCGCCTTGTTGATCGGGCAGATAATTCGGGTAGCGCCGCCGGCTCCGGGTACTGCGGCCTCGACGGCTGGGGCCACCACCCCGGCCCCGGCCAAACCTGCCGCTACTCCTGCCCCTGCCGCCAAGCCGGCCACGGTGGCCGCTGCGGCACCTGCTCCGGGCCCAGCGGCTTCGGGCACCATCAGGCACACGGTAGCGCCGGGCGAGTCGATGTACGGCATTTCGCGCAAGTACGGCGTCACCATCAAAGACATTATGGAGTGGAACGGCAAGCCCGATTTCAACGTGCGCCCCGGCGAGGTACTCGTTGTAAAACCCACCAAGTAGCCACATCCACGCTTCCCTCCTGTGCCTACGGCTGGCCGCTCCTACCTAGGGCGGCCAGCTGCTTTTTCGGCGACTCCCTAAATGGGCCGGACTGCCTCCGGCTTAGCGAAAGTTTGCGCTACTTACGCCCATGAAAAGACTGCTCCTTTTGTGCCTGCTGGGTGCCAGCCCCGGTTTGCCCCTGGCAGCCCAAGCACAAACCCCAGCTAACCAAACCTACCCCGACGAAAAACTGCTGCAGCGCCTAAGCGCCTACGGGCAGGTACTTGTGGCCGAAACCCAAAAGCTCACTGCCGAGCCCGACGATGCCCGCGCCCTGCTGCTGATGCAAACCATGCTGCGCGACCTGGCCCCCGGTTTCCGGCAGGTGGGCGCCGAGGTAACGGCCTTGCCCACGGCCCGCCACGAGGCACTTCGCCGGCGCGTAGAGGCCGAAAGCTGGTTTCCGGAGATGATGGCGCAAATGAAAGAGCTAACTACCGGCCCTTTTGCGCAGCGCGCAAAAGCCAACCCCCAACTAGCCCCCGCCCATGCCCAGCTGGTGGCTGCCCTGTTTGAGCGCCGCACGCATATAGGACAGCCCATAACCCACTAAGCAATGCGCTGCTTTGGGGTGCTAATCAGCGAGTAAGGTCTAAACACCTAGGAAGGCGCCCGGCGTACCCATAGGTTAATAAAGAATCAATAGCGCTAATCATCAGCGTTTTAAGCACAGCAGGCGGCTCTAAAAGCCGCCTGCTTTTGTTAGCATCAATACGCAAAAACTACGGCCGCCGCAACGTTTCCTTTCCCCTGCCCCGGCGGTAACTTTACCCTGCTCAATTCTGAATTATGAATTCTGAATGCTGAATTTTCAGCCCCTTCCCAATTCATAATTCAGCATTCAGAATTCATAATTCCTCCGAAGGATGCCCACGTTCTCGCACCTCCACTGCCACACCCAATACTCCCTGCTCGACGGCCAAGCCAGCATTTCGGCGCTGATGAAAAAGGCGCAGAAGGACGGTATGCCCGCCGTGGCCCTCACCGACCACGGCAACATGTTTGGGGCGTTCAACTTTGTGGCCGAGGCCAACAAGTACAACGTGAAACCCATCGTGGGCTGCGAGTTTTACTTGGTGGAGGATCGGCACAAAAAGTCTTTCAGCCGCGAAAAGGGCGAGCGGGACAACCGCTTTCACCAGCTGCTGCTGGCCAAAGACCAGGCCGGCTACCAGAACCTGGCCAAGCTTTGCTCCATGAGCTACATCGAGGGCGTGTACTCCAAGTACCCGCGCATCGATAAGGAGCTGCTGCTGCAGTATCACGAGGGCCTGATTGCTACCTCGTGCTGCATCGGGGCCGAAATTCCGCAGGCGCTGCTGTGGAAATCGGAAGCAGAAGCGGAGCAAATCCTGAAATGGTGGCTCGACGTGTTCGGCGAGGACTACTACATCGAGATTCAGCGCCACGGGCTGATGAACATCGATAACACGGGCAAAAGCCAGGAAGACCTGAACCAAACCCTGTTGAAGTGGGCCAAGAAGTACAACGTTAAGGTCATCTGCACCAACGACTCGCACTACGTCGATCAGCAGGACTTTGCCCCGCACGATTTGCTGCTGTGCGTGAACACCGGCGAGGAATACAGCATCCCCGTGGGCGACTTCCAGACGAAGTACTTCCGCCTGATTTCGGGCGAGAAGGAAGTGCTGTACGACCACCTCGACAACCTGCGCCCGCGCGCCGCCAAAGACGACGAGGTGCGCCGGCAGCTCATGCGCATCGACGAGGAAATGCAGATGCCCAAGCCCCGCTCGCGCTTTGGCTTCCCCAACGACCAGTTCTACTTCAAGTCGCAGGAAGAGATGAACGCGCTTTTCGCAGACGTGCCGGAAAGCGTGGACAACACGAACGAAATCGTTGATAAAATCACGCCGCCCAAGCTGGCGCGCGATATCCTGTTGCCCAACTTCCCGCTGCCGGCTGGCTTTGCCAATGCCGACGAATTCCTGCGCGAACTGACCTACGTGGGCGCGTTCGGGCCGGGGGCGGGCAAGGGCATCGTGACGATGACCAAGCCGCCGCGCTACTCCGAGCGCACGCCCGAAATCGAGGAACGGCTGGAATACGAGCTGCGCATCATCCAGACGATGGGCTTTGCGGGCTACTTCCTCATCGTGCAGGACTTCATCAACAAGGGCCGCGACATGGGCGTGGCCGTGGGCCCGGGCCGTGGCTCGGCGGCCGGCTCGGCGGTGGCCTACTGCGTAGGCATCACCAACATCGACCCGATTAAGTACTCCTTGCTGTTCGAGCGTTTCCTGAACCCCGAGCGCGTGTCGATGCCCGATATCGATATCGACTTCGACGACGTGAACCGCCAGCGCGTGATTGACTACGTGGTAGACAAGTACGGCAAAACGCAGGTGGCCCAGATTATCACCTTCGGTACCATGGCCGCCAAGTCGAGCATCAAGGACGTAGCGCGGGCCATGGAGCTGCCCCTGCCCGCCACCAACGAGCTGGCCAAGATGGTGCCCGAAAAGCCCGGCACCACGCTGGCCGGGGCTTTTGCCGAAAACCAGGAGCTGGACATGATCCGCCGCGACGACGCGCCGGACAACTTGCGCGGCCAGATTCTGCGCCTTGCCGAAAAGCTCGAAGGCTCGGTGCGCAATACGGGCATCCACGCGGCCGGCGTCATCATCGCCCCCGACGACATCACGAAGTACATTCCGGTGTCGACCTCCAAGGACTCGGACCTCTTGGTGACGCAGTTCGACGGCAAGGTGATTGAGTCGGCGGGGATGCTGAAGATGGACTTCCTGGGGCTGAAGACGCTCACGATTATCGTGGACGCCCTCACGCTGATCAAGAAGAACCACGGCGTCGACATCAACATCGACGACATTCCGCTCGACGACCCCAAGACCTACGAACTGTACCAGCGCGGCGACACCATCGGCACGTTCCAGTTCGAATCGGAGGGCATGCGCATGTACCTCAAGGACCTCAAGCCCACCAACATCGAGGACCTGATTGCCATGAACGCCCTGTACCGCCCCGGCCCGATGCAGTTCATTCCGAACTTCATCAACCGCAAGCACGGGCGCGAGCCGATTGAGTACCCACACGAGCTGCTGGAGCCCATCCTGAACTACTCCCAGGGCATCATGGTGTACCAGGAGCAGATCATGCAAACGGCCCAGATCCTGGCCGGCTACTCCCTAGGTGGCGCCGACCTGCTGCGCCGCGCCATGGGTAAGAAGGACATGAAGAAGATGGCGCAGGAGCGGGAGAAATTCTGCAAGGGCGCTTTGGAGCTGCACGGCATCAAGGAGAAGAAAGCCAACGAGGTGTTCGACGTGATGGAGAAGTTTGCGGCCTACGGCTTCAACCGCTCCCACTCGGCCGCCTACTCGGTGGTGGCTTATCAGACGGGTTATCTGAAGGCCAACTACCCGGCCGAATACATGGCGGCGGTGCTGACGAACAACATGTCGGACATCAAGAAGGTGACCTTCTTTATCGAGGAGGCGCGCCGCCAGGGTGTGCAGGTACTCGGCCCCGACGTGAACGAATCGGTGCTGAAGTTCAACGTGAACGAGAAGGGTCAGATTCGTTTCGGCATGGCCGCCGTGAAGGGTGCCGGCGAAGCCGCCATCGAGAACATTGTGGCCGAACGCGAAAAGAAAGGCCCGTACTCCGACATTTTCGACTTTGCCAAGCGCGTGAACCTGCGCGCCGTGAACAAGAAAACGTTCGAAAGCCTGGCTTTGGCTGGAGCCTTCGACTCGTTTGAGCGCTACCACCGCCGCCAGTTTGTGGAGGCCCCGGCCGGCGACCAGCACCTCATCGACAAGGCGGTGCGCCTAGGTCAGCAGCACCAGGCCGACCAGGACTCGGCCCAGCAGAGCTTGTTTGGGGGCGGCGCTTTCGGGGCGGTGGCCATGCCGCTGCCCAAGGTGGCCGACATGGAGCCCTGGCCCGCTACCGAGCAGCTGCGCCGCGAAAAGGAAGTGGTGGGCTTTTACCTCTCGGGCCACCCGCTCGACGACTTCAAGCTGGAAATAGACAGCTACTGCACCTGCGGCCTCGACAAGATTGAGACGTACAAGAACCGCGACATTACGGTGGCGGGGCTGATTTCGAACGTGATGTTCAAGACGACCAAGACGGGCCAGCCGTTCGTGTCGTTCAACGTGGAAGACTACGAATCGAGCATCAACCTGGCCTTGTTCCGCGACGACTACACCAAGTTTTCGAGCATCATCAACCCACGCAACTACGACAAGGAGCAGATTCCGCCGATGTTCATCCGGGGCAAGTACGCCCAGCGGTTCCGCGACTCCGATCAGTACGAGTTCAAGATCATGACCATGGAGCCGCTGTTCAACGTGGCCGAGAAGCTGGCCAACGGCGTGCGCGTGCAGCTCGATCTGCGCACGATTACGGAGCCCTTCATGGACCGCTTTATGTCGGCCGTGGAGGAGTGCGCGGGCTCCAAAAAGCTCGAAATCAAGTTTGCCGAGCCGCACGAGCACCTCACGGTGGATACCTACTCGCGCCGCTACCGCATCGAGCCCAAGTCGTTTATCTTCCGGATGCGCGAAATGGAAATTGACGCCTGCCAGCTCATCTAATTTGTGCTGCTAGCGTACTCGAACTTTTCCGTAGGCTCCATGTTTGCCATCCAATCTGCTACCTTGCGCGCCCAACTCGCGTAAGCAGGTTAATTAACAAAGGCACTCACTTTCTTAACCCGAATAAGACAATGGGACACAAAGCCATTGAAATCACCGACGCCAACTTCGACGAAATCATCAACTCCGATAAGCCTGTACTGGTAGACTTTTGGGCCGAATGGTGCGGCCCGTGCCGCATGGTAGGCCCGGTAGTGGAGGAACTGGCCGGTGAGTACGAAGGCCGCGCCGTTATCGGCAAAGTTGACGTAGACGCCAACCCGCAAACCTCGATGAAGTTCGGCATCCGCAGCATCCCTACGCTGCTGGTGTTCAAGAACGGCCAGGTGGTTGACAAGCAAGTGGGCGCCGTGCCCAAGCACGTGCTGGCCCAGAAGCTGGATGCGCAGGTAACGGCCTAATTGCCCCCTGCCTAAGCAAAGCGGCCCCGCCACCTAGGTGGCGGGGCCGCTTTGCGTTTACTCCCAGTTGGCGCGGGCCTCTACCGGCGGCGTGGGCGGGGGCTTGGGCCCGCCAAACAAATTGAACTGTGGGGCGAAGTAAATAGGCACCGTGTAGGTGAAACTGGTGGGCACGTTGTACTCGCGGCCCGGCCGGAACCTAGGCAGGCTTTCCACCACGCGCTTGGCCTCCAGGTCGGTATCGGGCGAGAGGCCGCGCAGCACGCGCACCTGCCCTACCCGGCCGTCTTCGCCCACGGTGTAGCTCACGTACACTTTACCGGTAATGCCCTTGCGGCGGGCATCTTTGGGGTAGTTAGTGTGCTGAATCAGGTACTCGACCAAGGCTTGCTCGCCGCCCGGGAACTCGGGCGCCTGCCGCCGCCGCACCATGCCCTCGTAGCGGCTGCCGTCTTCGTTGAAGAGCTTTACGCTGGCTTCCTGGCCTATTTGCTCTACCGCTGCGGGCTGGCCTGAGCTGTAATAATAGCGCCACTCGCCGGTGGGCTGGTTTTCGTGGTACAGGCCGGTGGAGCGGCGCTGCCCGTTGCGGTGTACGCTTAGCCAGCGGCCGGTACGCTCGCCGTTGTGGTACTCGCCCCGCTCCTGCACCTTGCCGTCTTCGTACCAGGCTACGTACAACCCGTTGGGCTGGTCGTTCTGAAAGTGTACCTGGCTGGCCTTGGCGCCGCTGGGATAGTAGGTAGTGAACAAGCCGCTGCGTCTGGGCGGCGTTATGCTATCGAGGTAGCCCCGCAACAGCAGGGTGCCGTTCAGGGCGTACTCGCGTATAGGGTACAGGCCGTTCTCGGGTTGTTGCTCCACCACCCGGTAGTGCGTGGCGCTGTCGGGTACGGCCTCCTGATTTAGCTCGTTCAGGTACACAGCCGGTAGGCTCTGGGCCTCGGCTACGGAGGCGCCGCCGAAAAGCAGCAAGGCAGCAAGCAAAGCTTTCATGGGCAGGGCAACAGTTCCGAAATATACGCCGGCGGCTACAAAGAAATAGACAGCCACCACGGTTATTTACAAAAAATAACGTCGGCCGTGGCGCCACCCACGGCCGACGCCGGACGTTTACTTAGGAATAAACGCCCTCGCACACCGCTCAACTTCGTCTCCACCTGCACGAAGTTGAGGCTGTAGTGCAATGTCGTTGGGAGGCGCAATACGGGCTTGCACCACCTCAGGCATATCTTCTAGCCAAACCTTGCCGCGGCTGCCCCATGGGCAAGCCAGGCATTGGTGTTAGCACTGGCAATCAGGCAGTTTTTACCCGGGCTACCGCTCACAACCTTACTCCCCACTTGCACCGCAGCAGCTTGGCACCTAGGCAAGCCTAGGTGTTCAGGGCACACGCTATACAACTTGCTTTCGGCTGGTTGCCAGCCCGAAGTCGCGCTGTGGGTAAGCCCACCGTGTGCTATCAAAGCGCAGGACCAGCTTCCCGAGGCCGGTATACTCATGAGGGCGCTGTTGTTGCAATAATCCAACAACGGTTTTTCACCTAGCCTAACTGAAAGCGCATTTAGTTTTTGTCCCTCCCTAGGTAGCTGCGCAAGCTCGGCCCGGCTCAGGCACCGCTTTGGTGGCTGGCTAGTTCGATGAGCAGAGCTAGTGCAAGCAGAAATCATAGGGCTCGACGGTAGGGCAAAGCCACCTGCTGCCAGCCCTTTGTAGGGTGGTGCCGATGTTTACTTGTTCAATTTTTTGTAATAATAATACTATATATGATACGACATTAACCTTGTTAATTTTTTTACAGCTAATTTTTTTAGATGTGCAAAAGCCCTGCGCTCAGTGCAATAAAATGCAAAGCGGGCCCGAGGTTACCATACCCGGGGCCCGCTGTCTGGCGTTGGCGACTTAAAGCAATTGTATGGGCCGGTTCAGCGTTTCTTCCAGCGAAATAAGGGTTTCGGTGCGTTCGATGCCCTCGATCAGCTGAATCTTGTCGTGAAGCACATCGCGCAGGTGTTGCGTATCGCGGCATACCAGGCGGGCAAACACCCCGTAGGCGCCGGTAGTAAAGTGGATGCTTACCACCTCCGGAATATCGCGCAGCTGCTCGGCCACGCTGTTGTACACCGAGCTTTTGAGCAAGTAGATGCCCAAAAAGGCGTTTACGCCGTAGCCCAGCTTGGCATAATCAATTTTAAGCGTAGCACCGCGTACAATACCCAGCTCTTCGAGGCGGCCCATTCGCACGTGCACCGTGCCTCCCGATACGTGTACCCGACGCGCAATTTCGGTGTAAGGCATTTTGGCGTCTTCGAGTAACAGCGCCAGTATTTTACGGTCGGTGTCGTCAAGTTCGTAATTACGAGACATCTTATCGGGTTTAACTTGCGAGATTTTCAAGAGAACGAACTAAAAGTGAAGAAGTATGTAAATGTTCGTCATATATGATGTTAATATTTTACCTATTACGCGCCAGCTTTACATTTGTGATAACAAAACGCAGCCGGCGTTAAGAACTTTGTAGAGCAGCGCACATCACGCAGGCAAATTGCTGCCGTGGTGCCAAGTCAGCTGGGCGGCCTGGCCGCAACGCGTGCTTGCGAAGGTGCAACTCCTTCGGCTACAACCAGGGTGGAACTTGTGAAGAGGGAACTTGCGGAACGTATCTGGGTGGGTACGTTCTGTTCTAGAGGCGGCATCTGGGTGGGTGCCGCCTTTTTTTTGCCCAGAGGGCAGCCGGCTACGGCTCGGCAATAAGGCACTGAAGAAACTAATCCAGGCAACATGGATAACGCGCGGACAAACGCGCTGAGGGCAGGTAATGCAAGCTTTTGCGCTACAAAACTCCAAATGTTTCCGGCTTTGCCAAACATTAGTCGTGGCGCGGGCTCATAATAAGCCGCTTTGCCCATGGCACCTAGGGCAATAGAAAAGCCGCCGCTCTGGCAAACATGCTCAGGAACGGCGGCTTTTAACTGGTGCATTGCGTTGGGGCGGCTTACTTGTAAATGAGCACTTCGCTTTGCCCATTGGCCTTGATGTAGCCGCGGTACATGCCTTCAGAATTAAAAGGCATGGTAATGTTGCCTTGCCTATCGAGGCCGATGAGGCCGCCGTCGCCGCCCAACTGGGCTACCTTATCGATGGTGGCCTGGGCGGCCTGCTGCAGCGGCTGCTTGCCATACTCCATGCGGGCGGCAATGTCGCGGGCTACCGTGGCCCGGATAAAGTACTCGCCCCAGCCCGTGCACGAAATAGCGCACGACTGGTTATCGGCGTAGGTGCCGGCCCCGATGATGGGTGCATCGCCGACGCGGCCGTAGCGTTTGTTGGTCATGCCGCCGGTGCTGGTGGCGGCGGCCAGGTTGCCGTATTGGTCGAGGGCCACGGCGCCTACCGTGCCGTACTTGCGCCCCTCCGTGAAGATGGGCGGCTCCTGGTAGCCCTGGGGCATGCTGCCGGCCTTCTGTTTTACCTTAATCTTCTTCGACTCGGTAGCCGGCGCTGCGGGCGCCGCAGCTTTGGTAGGCGTGTTCAGCTGATCGGTAACGGCGCCCTGCTCCTTGGCAATGGCTTTTTGCAGCTGGTTGTAACGCGCCTCGGTGTAGAAGTAGCTGGGCTCAACGATCTGCAGGCCTTTCTCTTTGGCAAACAACTCGGCGCCGGGCCCTACCATCATCACGTGCTCCGACTTTTCCATCACGGTGCGGGCAGCCGTAATGGGGTTGCGCACAACGGTTACGCCGGCCACCGAGCCAGCCTTAAGCGTTTTGCCGTCCATAATAGAAGCATCGAGCTCGTTGCGGCCCTCGTGGGTGAAAACGGCTCCTTTGCCAGCGTTGAACAGCGGCGAATCCTCCATGATGCGCACCGTGGCCTCCACGGCATCGAGCGAGGTGCCGCCCTTCTGCAGCACGCCGTAGCCCACCTGCAGCGCCTGGTTGAGCACCTCGCGGTAGGCCTTCTCCTGGTCGGGCGTCATGTTGGCGCGGGTAATGGTACCGGCTCCGCCATGAACAACCAGGGTAATACGGCTGGGGTCGGCAGTTGAGGTAGCCGATGCGGGCTTGGCGGGTGCCGGGGTTTGGGCCTGCGCGCCTACCCCTAGGTGAAGCAGCGCCAGAGGCAGCAGGTACAGGAGCTTTTTCATAAAGGGCAAGTAACGAAGGCGGCCGATACTTTACTAACGAGTTGCCACGGGCGCAGCCGCGCGGTGGCGTGCCAGGCCAGCGTCGAGGAACTCCACGAAGCGCGTGGCATCCGATTCGTAGGCTTTGGGCTCAACCAGCTGTTGGCCGTCGGGCGAGAGCAACACGTAGTACGGCTGGGCATTGGCCCCGAAACGGCTGATTTCGAAATCGAGGTTTTGCTCGCCGATCGACTTTTTCTGGCGGCCGTCGCGCTGCGAGGTAAACCACTCCGCCTCGGGCAGCTCGGTTTTATCATCTACGTACAGCGCTACCACTACGTAATCGTTGCGCAGGCGCTGCAGCACGCGTGGGTCGGCCCATACCGAGGCTTCCATCAGGCGGCAGTTGCCGCAGTTGTGGCCCGTAAAGTCGACAAATACGGGCTTGTTCTGCTGCTTGGCGCAGGCCAGGGCCTGCTTCAGATCAAAATAGCCCTGCAGGTTGTGCGGCAGCTCCAGAAAATCGGCGTGGCGTGGGGTTTCGCAGAGGGTGTTGGCGGCGGTGCTTACCGGCATGGCGGCAGCGCCGGCTGTAGGCGCGGCCAGCGAAAAATCGTGGCGGCTGGGCGGCGGCACCAGCGCCGACAGCGCCGGCAGCGGCGCCCCGAACAAGCCGGGCAGCAGGTACAGCATAAACGTGAGCGAAACGCCGGCCAGCAGCAGGCGCGGCACGCTTACGCGGGTGCTTTCGTCGTCGTGCGGCAGGCGGATGAAGCCCAGCAGGTACAAACCCAGCAGCAGGGCCAGCACCGCCCAAATGGCAATAAACACACCGCGCGGCAGCAGGCCCCAGTGGTACGATAGGTCGGCCGAGCTCAGGAATTTAAAAGCCAGGGCCAGCTCCACGAAGCCCATGGTCACCTTCAGGGTATTCAGCCAGCCACCCGACCTAGGCATGCTCTTGAGCCACGAGGGGAACAAGGCAAACAGCACAAAGGGCAGGGCAAACGCCAGGGCAAAGCTCATCATGCCCAGCGTAGGCCGCAGCAACTCGCCGCCGGCCGAGGCAATGGCCACCGAGCCCACAAACGGCACCGTGCACGAAAACGACACCAGTACCAGCGTGGCAGCCATGAAAAACAGGCCCGACCAGCCGCCCTTGTCGGCCTGCCGATCGACCGAGTTGACCAGCCCCGAGGGCGCCTGAATCTCGAACAGACCTAGGAAGGAAAGCCCGAACAGCACGAAAATGACAAACGAAATAACGTTGGGCAGCCAGTGCGAGCTGATAACATTGGCCGCATCGGCCCCGAGCAGCACGCTTAGCAGCACGCCCGCGGTGGTGTAAATGGCAATAATGGAGAGGCCGTACACCAATGCTTTGGCAATGCCCTGGGCCCGCGAGCCGCTGCTGTTGGTGAAGTACGACACCGTCATGGGCAGCATGGGGTACACGCAGGGCATCAGCACAGCCAGCAGGCCGGCGCCAAACGCCAGCAGCAGGTACTCGAGCAGCCCTAGGGTGGCCTGCGGGCTGGCAGCCGGGGCAGCGGCTGTTGCCACCGCCGCCGCTGGCGCCGCTACGGGCGCTTCGGCCGAAACCCCTGCCGGAGCATCGGGCGCGGTGGCAGCGGCCGGCGCTGCGGCTAGGGCTACCGAAGCAGTATCGGGGGTGGCGGTTGCGGGGGCGGTGGCTACGCTGGCCGGAGCGGCGGTAGCGGGTGCGGCCGCGGCCGTTGCCGGGGCCTTGCTAGCGGGTGCAACAGGCGCGGCGGTAGGTGCTGCGGCGGTACCCGTTACCTCGATGGGCCCGAAGGTGAGCGAGTTGTTGCCCGGAATGCAGCGGCCGTCGGTTTCGGTGCAGCTTTGGTACTCGGCCTCGGCTTTGATGCTGATGCTGCCGGGCTGCAGCAGCCGGATGCGCTGCCGAATCTGGCCGGTGGTTTCGAAGTAGGTTACGTCGCCCTTAAATACCGTGTCGAATTTCTTTTTGGGCGACACCGATTTGGGGGCGCCTACCACCTCGTAGGCCGGCGACTTGGCCCAGCTGAACGTGAACACCGTGGGCCCTAGGTCGGGGTCGAAGTCGGTGGCGTAGAGGTGCCACGTGGGGTCGATGCGGGCATTGACGATGAGCTCCAGCTCGTCGCCTACTTTGGCCGTGGGCTTGCTCACGGCGGTGCTCAGCTTGGTGGGCTCGAGCACCTGGGCCGTGGTGACCGTGCTCCAGAGGAGCAGCAAAGCCAAACTTAGCCAGGAGGTTATTCGCAAAAACATAAGGCAGTCGGAATTTCCGAAGAAGAAACAAAGTTACGCCAAGCGTTGCATCCTACCCGTGCGGGCACGTCGCCCGAACCGCTTAGACGGATTCTCGTACTTTTGTTGCATACAGAGACCCGCCGCGGGTGCCGGTCGGCTCTGGATTTATGGGCTTAAACATCTTTTGGACGCTTCTGTTGGTTCTCGCAAACGGCTTTTTTGTAGCCGCCGAGTTTGCCATAGTTAAGGTCCGTCTATCACAGATAGAGTTACGCGCGCAGGATGGCAACCGGTTTGCCAAACTTACACTGCGCCTCGTTCAGAACCTCGACGCCTACCTGTCGGCCACGCAGTTGGGCATTACGCTGGCTTCGCTGGCCCTGGGTTGGGTGGGCGAAGACGTAGTAGCCGAAATGGTGGTGGCTACCATGCACAGCCTCGGCTACGACCTGACGCCCGCCGCTGCCCACAGCATTGCCTTGCCTATTTCGTTTGGCCTGATAACGCTGCTGCACATTGTGCTCGGCGAGCTGGTGCCCAAATCGTTGGCCATTCAGCGCTCCGAAACGGTAAGCTTGGTAGTAGCCGGGCCGCTGCAGGCGTTTTATTACGCCACGTTCCCGCTGATCTGGACCATGAACAAGATCAGCAACGCCATTCTGCGCTTGTTCGGCATTCAGCCCGCCGGCGAGCATGAGGTGCACACGGCCGAGGAGCTGCGCTTGCTGATCGACCAAAGCAAGCAAAGCGGCGAAATCCAGGAGTCGCAGCACGAGCTGATCGAGAACGTGTTTCAGTTCAACGACCGGATGGTAAAGCAAATCATGGTGCCGCGCACCCGGATTTCGGCCATCGATGTGAGCTGCTCGCAGGAGGAAATCGTGGAGGCCGCCTTCAACGAAGGCTACTCGCGCATTCCGGTGTACGAGGACAACATCGACAACATCGTGGGCATCCTGTACGTGAAGGATATGTTTGCCCTGATCCGGCGCGGCGAAGACATCGACCTGGCCAAGATCATGCGCCCGGCCTTTTTCGTGCCCGAAACCAAGAAGATCAACCGCCTGCTGCGCCAGTTTCAGCGCAAGCACCTGCACATGGCCATCGTGTCGGATGAGTTCGGCGGCGTGTCGGGCATCGTTACCATCGAGGACATCATGGAGGAGTTGGTGGGCGAAATTCAGGACGAGTACGACAACGAAGTACCCGTGGTGGAAAAGGTTTCGGAGCTGGAGTACCGCGTAAACGCCGCCACGGCCATCAGCGACGCCAACGAGTTTCTGCCCTTTGCCCTGCCCGAAGGCGACGACTACGAAACCGTGGGCGGCCTGGTGAACGTGATTTACGGCACCATCCCGGAACTGGGCGACGTGGCCGTGTTCGAGAACTACGAGTTCCGCATCCTCAACCGCTCGCGCCGCGCCGTGGAGCTGGTGCAGCTGCGCGTGCTGGAGCCCGCCGAACGCGAAGCCGCCGGCGAAATGCCCGATATGGAGGAGTAATGCCCTAGGTGGCACGCGAAGCAAAAAGGCCCGGCAACTATAGTTGCCGGGCCTTTTTGCTTCGCGTGTTTAGCTGGTAGGCTGCCCGGCTTCATCGTCGAACCAGCTGGCGTACATCACGTAGTTGTCGGCGGTGCGGCTCATGTTCTGGGTTTGCTGCTCCGTAACGGGCTTGATTTTTTTGGCGGGCACACCGGCGTACAGGTAGCCCGGCTCGCACTGGGTGTTTTCGAGCACGATGGCGCCGGCCGCGATGATGCAGCCGCGGCCTACCACGGCGTTGTCCATCACGATAGAGCCCATGCCGATGAGCACGTCGTCCTCCACGGTACAGCCGTGCACAATGGCGTTGTGGCCGATGCTCACGCGCGAGCCGATGGTGGTAGCGGCGCGCTGGTAGGTGCAGTGGATTATGGCGCCGTCCTGGATGTTCGTTTTCTCCCCGATGCGGATGCTGTTCACGTCGCCGCGCACCACGGCATTGAACCACACGGTGCAGTTGGGCCCCAGGTGCACGTCGCCTACGATGGTGGCGTTGTCGGCCACAAAGCAGTTGGGGCCGAGTTGCGGGTGTTTGCCCTGTACGGGCCGGATAATAGCGGGCATAAGCAGAATGCGGTTCGGGCGCGGATGGTTAGCTTGCAGCGCGGCCCGAAAGTTAAAAGACGGCGCAGCGTTTCCATTATTCGGCATGAACTCCACGGTCGTTTACCTCGAAAACCAACGCTTTCTTCGGCACTGGTGGCCCCTGCTGCTGCTGCCCGCCGTAATTGCGCTGCTACCGGCGGCACTGCAGCTTACCGGCCTGCGGCACAACGCCGAGTACGTTTCGTGGGTTGGCGGAGCCACGGCCCTGCTGGTGGCCTTTCTGCTGCTGACGCTGCGCCTGGAAACCCGCCTCGATGCCGCCGGGGTGCACTACCGCATGGCCCCGTTGCACCGCACTTGGCGGCACCGCGCCTGGAGCCAGATCAGCCGCGCCTACGTGCGCTCCTACAGCCCCCTAGGTGAATACGGCGGCTGGGGCCTGCGGGGGCTGGGCAGCAACCGCGCCCTCAACATTGCCGGCTTCGATGGCCTGCAGCTGGAGTTGCACGACGGCAGCCGCCTGCTGCTGGGCACGCAGCGCCCAGCCAAGTTGCAGCAAGCCCTCGATGCCCTGAGCCGCACGCCCACGCCCACGCCCTAGCGGCGCAGCATGCGCTTCCAGGTGCCTTTGTACCAGTTGTACCGCAGGGTGCTAGGCAGCGCCTGCCAAAAGTATTTGCTGGTTTCCACGGCAAAGCTCGGCTGCATGTAGCAGTTGATGGTGCAGCCCTCGCACTGGGGCAAGCGGCCCTCCAGGGCGGCCAGGGTTTGTACTTCGTCGGAGCAGTACAGCTCGTGCAGCTTGCCTTCGATCGGGAAAACCTTGGTGCCCAGGTGGTAGCAGGGCAGCACCAACTCGTTGGCGGGCGAAATCACCAGCGTGGTGCTGGCGGCGCGGCACACGGGCGCGGCTACGTGGTTGCCGCCGTCGCGCCGCAGCTGAATAAAGGCCTCGTTGAGGTACACGCCGGGGCGCTTGCCGAAGGCCGATAGGTACTGCATCTCCTCCTCCGTTAGCCGCTCGCCGGTTTCCACGGCGTTGTACTCGAAGGCTGGGTTGATGATGAGCACCAGGCCGTTGGTCTGGGTAATGTTGCGGTACACGGCCTCGAGCTGCCCTAGGTTTTCGCGGAAAACCGTGAAGAGCACATCGGGCCGCTCGCCCAGGCTTTTGGCCACCCGAATGCTTTCGAGCACAAAATCGAAGCAGGCCACGCCGCGGCCGCGGTCGTGTTGCTCTTTCTCGCTGCTATCGAGCGAGAAATGCAGCATATCCACCTTGCCGCGCAGGCGCTCGGCGTACTTGGGGTAAAGCAGGCCGTTGGTGGTAACGGTGGTGATGAAGCCCAGGCGGTGGGCCAGCTCCAGGAACTCGGGCAGCTGGCGGTGCAGCAGCGGCTCGCCGCCGGTAAAATCGATTACCCGCACGCCCAGCCGTTTCAGGTCGCGCAGGTTCTGCTCCACATCGGCCAGCTGAATGTAGGGCGAGGGTTTTTCCCAGATGTCGCAAAACGAGCACTTCGCATTGCACCGGTAGGTAACGTAGTAGTTGCACAGAACCGGATGACGGACGAGGCGCATGGATGCGTTTTTCGTGGTTGGTTGTTCGTTTTTCGGCGCTGCGCGCGGCTTTCCGACAGCGCAAGTTACTTTCTTTAGCCGAGCGGCGTTTGTCGGGCGCGTCGTGGGCACGCCAGGTGGCGTTAATGGTCTGAGCCCATCAGCCAGCGCTAACGCGAAATCCCGAACAACAAACAACCGAAAACAAATAACGCCCGCCTAGTGTAGCTTCTCCCCTTCCCAGCTGCGGGGCACCTCGGCCAGGGCGGCCTCGTCGGCGGGGCCGTAGTGCTCGACGTAATAGTTGCACACGCCTTTCAGCGGGCACACGGGGCAGTTGGGCTTGGCGAAAAAGCAAATGTGCTGGCCCAGCCAATAGTTGTGCTTATGAAAGTTGAGCAGCGCCACGGCATCGGCGGGCAGTTGGGCCAGCAGCACCTGGTGCGCCTTTTCCACCGATGTTTTCGGCCCGATCAGCCCCACGCGCTGCGCTACGCGGTGCACGTGCGTATCCACGGGCAGCACCGGCTTCTGGAAGTTGAACAGCAGCACCAACGAGGCCGTTTTCAGGCCGATGCCGGGCATATCGGTAAGCCAGGCCAAGCCCTTTTCGGTGGGCCAGTCGGCGAGGGCATCGAGCGAATAAGTACCGAATTCGGTGCGGATGCGGCGCAGAATTTCCTGAATGCGCGGCGCCTGCGTATCGGGCCAGCGCGTGGTCCGGATGGCGTGGGCCAGCTCGGCCGTGGGCGCTTGCTCCACGCCGGCCCAGTCGCCGAAGGTTTCGAGCATGCGGTCGTAGGCCAGCTCTTCGTCGCGGTGGGTGGTGCGGTGCGATAGTACCGTGCTAATCAGCTCGCGCATGGGCGAGCGGCGCGGCGCAGTAGGCAGCGGGCCGTAAAAATCGTTGAGCACGTGGTGCACCAGCAGCGTTTTATCGGGCGCAGGCAGGTGGTAGGCAACAGGAAGCGCGGCAATAGGCATGCTGGGTTGTACCGTTGCGCTACCCTCGGGGTTACAGCTACAACGGGCGCGGCCTAGGTGCTTGGCAGCTTCATCATCACCAACAGCTAGCCGCGGCTCCTTGTCATCTCAGAAAAGCCCTTTGCCTCAGGCCGTATGTGCCTGGCAGCATTGGCCTCGCCTGCACTTTTAGGAGCGCTAACAAAATTAAGCCCCTGCGCTGCTTGCGGTTGCGGCGCAGGGGCTGGTTCAGCAATCCTGACCTAGGGACGTGCCTAGCGTAAATCTTTAGCGGCCAGGCTTTGCTCCCACAGCAGCTTGCCTTTGGCATCGTGGATGCGGATTTGCAGGCGCCGATCGAAGTGCGGCCCCGACACATCGAGGATGGCGAAGTTGCGCTGCATCACGAGGGTGCCGTCTACCCGGCTGGTGTTGGCTTCGTCGCGGGCACCTAGGGCGGGTGCACTCGTCAGCGGCGACACCGTCAGGTCGTAGAGTGGGTAGCCAGTGGGGCGCTCCAGGCGCGTTAGCTCGGTGTGGTGCCGGTCGCCGCTCAGGAAAATAACGCCGGGTATGCGGGCCGCGGCAATGGCATTAAGCAGGCGGCTGCGCTCCTGCTCGTAGTTGCTGTAGTTTTCGAACACCTTGGCTGGGTTGAGCACCTGCCCGCCCACGGCCACAAACTTAAACGTAGCGGTGCTGCTGGCCAGGGCATCAACAAGCCACTGCAACTGGGTTTCGCCGAGGTAGCTGGCGTTGGCGGTGGGCAGCTTATTGGCCGAACGCAGCCACCGGTCGTCCATCAGGAAGAACTGCACATCGTTCCACTGAAACGTGCCCGTGATGCCGCCCCCGCCCTGCTCGTAGTTGGGGTTGGCCCAGAATTGCTTAAAGGCTTCGAGCGTGAGTTGCTTATGCGCAAAGGAATAGCCCGAGTCGTTGGGGCCGTAATCGTGGTCGTCCCAGAGGGCGTAGTTGTGGGTGCGCCCCAGCAGCGGCTGCATTTCGGGCAGGGCGCGGGTGTGGGCGTTGCGGTGCCAAATGCCGGTGCGGGTGTTCCAGTCGGCCTCGCGCAGGTACACGTTGTCGCCCAGCCACAGCATCAGGTCGGGCTTCTGCTGATCGATGGCCGTGAAGATGCCGTAATCGGAGGCGTAGGGCGCGCCGGGCCGGTCGTAGGCGGCCTCGTTCACGTAGGTGCAGCTGCCCATGGCCATCCGGAAGTTCGCGGGGTCTTTGCGCCACTGCCACAGCTCCTGGCTTTGGAACTCCAGCGGATACGGCCGGGCCACGGGCCGGCGGTTGAGGTACAGCGCGTACTCGTAGCGGTGGCCCGGCTGCACCTTATCGGCCAGCAGGTGCGCGGTCAGGCCGCTGGTTTCGTTGGTTTCTACTTCGGCGGTTTGGTAACGCTCGTCGGGTTTGCCTTTCTCCCAATACTCGATGTGCGCGGTGGCCGGGCTGGTGGTTTGCACCCACAGCATTACCTCGCGCATTTCGGAATAGCCCACCATGGGGCCGGAGCGCAGCAGGGTGGCGGCCCCACGTACAGGTTTGGTTTTGGTTGGTTTGGTGGTAGAGCGGGCGGCGGTTTGCGTGAGGGTGACTACTGCCGGAACAACAGCCGACTGCGCCGAGGCGGTACCTGCCAAAGTTGCCAGCAGCAGGCAGCCCGTGCCCCAGGTGCTCGCACGCAGGGCTACGCGGTGCCAAAAAAAACGGGTATGCGACATGCGAGTAAAGATAGAAGCACGGCTGCCGCTCTTGCCGTATTATCTTATTGTTAAGCCGAGCTTGGGTGGGCACAAAAAAATCCGGCGGCTTCCCACTGAGGGGAAACCGCCGGACGAGCAACGGGACTGCGGCTATGGCCGGCCCGGCTTAGATCTGGCCTTTTTCGGCAGCTTTCTTCAGCTTTTCGTTGGCGTAGATGGCAACTTCCACGCGGCGGTTCTGGCGGCGGCCTTCTTCGGTGGTGTTGTCAGCAATCGGCTGCTTCGAGCCGTAGCCTTTCACTTCGAAGCGCGACGACTCCACGCCCTGGTTCATGGCGTAGTTGGCAACGGCTTGGGCGCGGCGTACCGACAGCGGGTCGTTGATGGCGTTGGAACCGGTGTTGTCGGTGTGGCCTTCGATCAGTACGTTGGTGTCGCCGTACTTCTTCAGGGTTTCGGCCAGCGTCTGGATGTTGTTCTGGGCGGTCGAGGTCAGGGTCGACGAGTTCTTGGCGAACAGGATACCCGAGTCGAAGGTAATCTTGATGCCTTCGCCTACGCGCTCAACTTTGGCACCGGCCATGTCGCGGCGCAGCTCCTCGGCTTGCTTGTCCATGCGGCGGCCAATCAGGGCGCCGGCACCGCCACCTACAGCAGCACCAATTACAGCGCCAGCAGCCGTGCCTTTTTTACCGCCAATTACGCGGCCCAGTACCGCACCACCGGCAGCACCACCCAAGCCACCAATAATGGCGCCTTTGGCCGTTTTGCTCATCGGCTTCTTGGCAGTGGGAGTAGTAGTTTGAGCCTGCGAGAGCGTAGAGGTCATCAGCAGCACGAGTGCCAGCAAAAAGGCAAACGTCGAACGGAGCTTGTTCATGGGTATGGAATTGGGTTGTTGAGTTTCGGAATGTGGGCCAGCGTGCAAACTTAACGCAGAGTGGGCGTTTGGGCCTTGCCTGCTGGCTTGTTTGGTTTAAGGCAACCTCCTTGCCAAAAACAGGCTACCGGCACAATATTCACCTGCAAGCCCTGAATTTCAGGCATTTATTTTTGTAGCTCAGCGCAGGCTCTATTTTGCGGCGCTTTGGTTTTCCCTAGGTACCCGGCTTGCCGATGGCCGTTGGGCCCCGGGCTTGCGTACGGCAGCCACCATCGAGCCGAGCCCTTGAACGCGCCCATAAGCCAAAAGTTGCCGCTAAGCTCCAGCAAAAAGGCCACCCCGCAAGCGGAGTGGCCTTTTTGCTGAAAAGCACCTAGGACAAGGTGCCGCAGCTTAGTCCTTGCGCGTGTACTGCTCGTAGCGCTGCGGGTCTTTCTTTTTATCCTTTTTGCGGCCGATAAGCGCACCGCCTACCGCACCGGCAGCGCCCCCGATGAGGGCCCCTTTGCCCCGGTCGCCTTTACCGGCAATTACGGCACCCGTTACGGCGCCGGCACCGGCGCCAACAGCAGCGCCTTTGCCTTTCTTGCTCCAGGTTTTGGGTTTGGTAACCTGCGCCTCGGCAGTTACCGTAGCGCCGCCCAACAGCGTAACCGAAAGAACGGCGGCAACAATAGCTTTATGAAGTTTCATGGGAGTTCTGGTTTAAATGGATACTAAGTCAATGACATTGACCAATCCAGGTTTTATAGGACTTTAAACGCAGACTCATACGCCCTAGGTTACACAACGGCGCAGGTATGTGCTACAGCCTGAACGGCATACAAAAAAGAAGGCCGCACCCAGGTGCGGCCTTCTTTGCGATAAAGTGCTCTGGCAGCGGCTGGCTTACAGTTCGCCGCGCTCGGCTGCCTTCTTCATCTTTTCGTTGGCGAAGATGGCAATTTCAACGCGGCGGTTAGCCTGGCGGCCTTCAGCCGTGGTGTTGTCGGCCACCGGCTGCGACGAACCGTAGCCCTTGGTGGTGATGCGGCCCGTTTCTACGCCTTTGGCAATTGCCTCGTTGGCAACGGCCTGGGCGCGGCGCTCCGACAGCGGCTGGTTGATGGCATCCGAACCGGTGTTGTCGGTGTGGCCTTCCACGATAACGTTCGTGTCGGGGTACTTTTTCAGCACCTCAGCCATCTTGTCGATTTCCTGTACCGAAGCCGCACGCAAGTCCGACTTGTTGGTATCGAACAGGATACCGGCATCGAAGGTAATCTTGATGCCTTCGCCTACGCGCTCAACGCGGGCATTCTTCATGTCGCGCTGCAGCTCTTCGGCTTGCTTATCCATTTTGCGGCCGATGATGGCGCCCGAAGCACCACCCACGGTAGCACCAATAATGGCGCCCGCAGCCGTACCGTTTTTGCCGCCGATTACGCGGCCCAGCACACCACCCGCCACGGCACCGGCGCCGGCGCCGATAATGCCGCCTTTGGCCGTTTTGCTCATGCCGGTTTTACGCTCGCCCGAGCCATTGCCGGAGGGCAGGTCGTTGCCGGTGCTGGTGCTGCCGGTGCTGCCACCAGCGGCCGGACGCGAAGATTGACACGCGCTGAACAGCATGGTAAACACCATCAGTAGCGCCAGAAGGGATTTGAAAGATTTCATGAACGTATGTTTGGAATGAGTTGAGAGACTTAGCCAGATTGTCTTTTCCCGGTACTTACTGCATTCAGCCCGAAAATGTTCGGATGAATATAGAGTAGGGTTAATAAAGGCTGCCTTTCCGCAAGGTGTTCGTCTGGCCGAACAACGGGTTGAAAGCAGCAAACCCCGTTTGGCTCTCGCACAGAGCCAAACGGGGTTTACCAACAAGCGTGCCGAACTCGACCTAGGCGCGGGCCGGGTCGGCGGGCACCTCGGCCGGGCGCAGCATCGTGAGCAGGTCGCTGAGCTTTTGCTTCAGCTGCTTCCGATCCACAATGAAATCGAGGAAGCCGTGCTCCAGCACGAACTCGGCGCTCTGGAAACCCTTGGGCAAGTCCTTGCCGATGGTTTCCTTGATAACCCTAGGTCCGGCAAAGCCAATCAGCGCGCCGGGCTCCGAGATGTTGAAGTCGCCGAGCATGGCGTACGAGGCCGTAACGCCGCCGGTGGTAGGGTCGGTGAGCAAGGAGATGTAAGGCACGCCGGCTTCGGCCAGCAAGGCCAGCTTGGCCGAGGTTTTGGCCATTTGCATCAGCGAGTAGCCGGCCTCCATCATGCGCGCCCCACCCGATTTGCTGATCATCAGGAACGGAATGCGGTTTTTGCGGGCATAGTCAATAGCGCGGGCAATCTTCTCGCCCACTACCGAGCCCATCGAGCCACCGATGAATTTAAAATCCATGCAGGCCACTACCAGGTCGAGGCCGTTGATCTGGCCGTGTGCGGTGCGCACGGCGTCCTTCAGGCCCGTGGCGCACTGCGTTGAGCTGATGCGCTGCGGGTACGGCTTGGTATCGACGAAGTGGAGCGGGTCGCCCGACGATAAATCGGCGTCGAGCTCCTCGAAGCGGTTGTTGTCAAACAGCACCTCAAAGTACTCGGCCGAGTCGATGCGGTCGTGGTAGTTGCACTTGGCGCACGTATACAGGAGCCGACGATGTTCGCCCATGTCGCTCACGGTGCCGCACTCCGGGCACTTGTACCAGAGGCCGTCGGGGGTCTCCTTTTTCTGCTCCGTGGGGGTGATGATGCCTTTCTCCTGACGCTTAAACCAAGCCATTGTGTCGTAAGCTATTAGCTATCAGCTGCTGGCTGCTAGCTTATTGAAACTGCTCTTTTAAGTTGCGCAAACAAAGAAAACTGCTGGCTGCCAGCGTCGCTTTCTTTCTGCAAAGAAAGCTAACAGCTAACAGCCAGCAGCTATCGGCCCAAAAAACTTACGCCAGCGTGATGCGCTCGTCGAGGTACACGTCCTGAATGGCGTTCAGCAGGTCTACGCCTTCGGCAAAGGGGCGCTGGAAGGCTTTGCGGCCCGAAATCAGGCCCTGGCCCCCGGCCCGCTTGTTGATGATGGCCGTGCGGATGGCCTCTTCGCGGTCGGTAGCGCCTTTGCTCTCGCCGCCCGAGTTGATGAGACCGATGCGGCCCATGTAGCAGTTGGCCACCTGGTAGCGCGCTAGGTCGATGGGGTTTTCCGACGACAAGGTTTCGTACATGGCCTTGTGCGTTTTGCCGAACTTCAAGGTCGAGAAACCGCCGTTGTTTTCGGGCAGCTTCTGCTTGATGATGTCGGCCCCGATGGTTACGCCCAGGTGGTTGGCCTGGCCGGTGAGGTCGGCCGACACGTGGAAGTCTTTGTCGCCGTTTTTGAAGGCGTTGTTGCGGGTGTAGCACCACAGCACCGTGGCCATGCCCAGCTCGTGGGCGCGCTCGAAGGCGGCGGCCACTTCCTGAATCTGGCGGCCCGACTCCTCGGAACCGAAGTAAATGGTAGCCCCCACGGCCGTAGCGCCCAGGTTCCAGGCTTCTTCCACCGAGCCGAACATGATCTGGTCGAACTTGTTGGGGTAGGTCAGCAGCTCGTTGTGGTTGATTTTAACCAGGAACGGGATTTTGTGGGCGTACTTGCGGGCCACCGTACCAAACGTGCCGAAGGTGGTAGCCACCGCGTTGCAGCCTCCTTCAACAGCCAGCTTGATGATGTTTTCGGGGTCGAAGTACATCGGGTTCGGGCCGAACGAGGCGCCGGCCGTGTGCTCGATGCCTTGGTCGACGGGCAGAATGCTCATGTAGCCGGTGCCGGCCAACCGGCCCGAGTTGTAGAGCTGGCCCAGGCTGCGCAGCACCTGCGGCGAGCGGTTCGACTGCAGAAAGCAACGGTCGATAAAGTCGGGACCCGGCTGGTGAATCTGGTCCTTGGTGATGGTCTGACACTCGTGCTGGAGCAGCGCGTCAACTTCGGCGCTTACCTGGAGGGTGCTCGTTTCCATTGAAAATGGGGTGAAAGGGTGGGAATGGGAAATAGAACGATGCCGCAAATATATAGGCCGAATCCGTTCTGGCGGGCCGGAAACGAACGAGTGTTTAGCTGGCAATGGCCACCGCAAACCATTATGCCGGCTGGCCCTAGGTGAACAGGCCCGCCCACAGCCAGGCACCGTCCGGGCGCATATTCCGCGGCCTCTTTGGGGCTTGCTGCCGCTAAAAAAGCTACCTTGCCAAGGCCGTATGTTCGGCCTGGCGGCCGACGTGTTTTGCCCAATTTTGTCTGTGAAGAAGTCAACCTCTCCCCTGCTGCTGGCCGCTTTAATCCTGGCTGGCACGGCACTGCCCAGCTGCGTTGCCTCCAAAAAGTTTGACGACCTGAAGGCCCGCCACGAGGCCACCGAACAAGCCCGCGAATCGGCCGAGCGCCAGGCCCGCGACGCGGTGGCCGAGCTGAAGAAAGCCAACGAGGAGCTGAGTGCGCTGCGCCTCGAAAACAAGCGCCTCGTAAACGACTCGGCCCAAACCGGCACCATTTTGCGCCGCACCCAAGGCTTGTACCGCGAGCTGAGCGACACCTACGACAAGCTGCTGAAGAACAACGAAAAGGTGCTGGCCAACAAGAATGCCGACTACCAAAAGGTAGCGCAAGACCTGGCCCGCCGCGAGGCCGAGCTGGGCGACCTGGCCAACAACCTCAACAAAAGCCGCAACGAAATCGACAAGCTGGCTTCCGACGTGAAGTCGCGCGAGGCGAAGCTGGCCGAGCTCGAAAAGGCCCTGGCCGAGAAAGACGCTGCCGTAAACGCCCTCAAAGCCAAGGTAAGCAATGCCCTGCTCTCGTTTAAGGCCAGCGACTTGCAGGTGCAGGTAAAGGACGGCAAGGTGTACGTGTCGCTGTCGGAGCAGCTGCTGTTCAAGTCGGGCTCCACCAAAGTCGACCCGAAAGGCCAGGAGGCGCTTACCAAACTGGCCGGCGTGCTGAAAGACCAGCGCGACGTGAACGTGGTGGTAGAAGGCCACACCGATAACGTGCCCATCCTGAAAGGCACCGCCGGCATGGCCGACAACTGGGACCTCTCGGCCCTGCGTGCTACCGAAATTGCGCGCCTGCTAACCGTAGGTGGCGTGCAGCCCGAGCGCGTTACGGCATCGGGCCGCTCGCAGTACGTGCCCGTCGCCAAAAACGACTCGCCCCAGAACAAGGCCCTGAACCGCCGCACCGAGATTATCCTCACGCCTAAGCTTGACGAGCTGTTCCAGATGCTGGAGTCGAACTCGACACCGGCGAAGTAGCTTATTTTTCCAGCTGAACTCTAACAAAAGCCCCGACAGATTTGCTCTGCCGGGGCTTTTGGCTGAAACTGGAAATGCTACTTGCGTCGGCTGTACTTAACGGTGCCGCGGCCAACAAGGCGAGCTGTTTTCTCGACTTGCCTGAAACTGCTTTTGGCCGGCGACCATTCGAATCCTAAAAATTCGGCAGCAAACTCGGGCCGACCGGCTAATTCTTCCATGCGGTATGTTCCCGTGAGCACCACGCCGCCAGCCATGCGCTCCGCCCGAATGACTAGCGGCCAGCCTTGGCTGCCGGTTTCTATGCCGGGTACTGTCACCAGATGATGATCATCCTATTCAGCAGTTTCGAAGCCGCGGCGACGGAGGTTTTCGGCCATCGCATGTAATACCGAATCAGGCGCCGCATTTGTGTATAGCAGCACAGCATTGGCTTTACGAAACGGCTCCGCGCTTTCGGCAGACTGCTGGGCGTGGATCGGGCTCCACATTCCCAGCAGCATACCTAAGAGCAACACATAATGGCGCAACATGAAGCTTACCCCAGGGCCTGAGCCAGGTCTTCGATCAGGTCTTCGGCATCCTCAATACCCACCGACAAACGAATGAGCGAGTCGGACAGGCCGGCTTTGCGGCGCTCTTCGGCCGGAATGCTGGCGTGCGTCATCGTGGCCGGGTGGCCGCTCAGACTCTCGACGCCACCTAGGCTTTCGGCCAGCGAAAACAGCTGGAATTTCTCGAGCACCTGCACGGCATCTTCTACTTTGTCGCCTTTCAGCACAAAGGAAATCATGCCGCCGAAGTCGCGCATTTGCTGGCGGGCCACCTGGTGGTTGGGGTGCGACTCCAGCCCGGGCCAGTACACCTGGGCCACGCGCGGATGCTGGCGCAGAAACTCGGCCACGGCACGGCCGTTTTCGCAGTGGCGCTGCATGCGCACGTGCAGGGTTTTCAGGCCGCGCAAAATCAGGAAGCAGTCCTGGGGCCCGGGCGTGCCGCCCGAGGCGTTCTGAATGAAGGCGATGCGCTGGTGCAGCTCGTCGTCTTTCACGATGAGGGCGCCCATTACCACATCGGAGTGGCCGCCCATGTACTTGGTGAGCGAGTGCATCACCACGTCGGCGCCTAGGTCGAGGGGGGTTTGCAGGTACGGGGTAGCAAAGGTATTATCCACCACCAGCAGCGCCCCGAACTCGTGCGCCACTTCGGCCATGGCCTTAATGTCGATGATGTGCAGCAGCGGGTTGGTGGGGGTTTCGGCCCACACCAGCTTGGTGCGCTCCGTCATGGCGGCGCGCACGGCCTGCACGTCGTGCATCGGCACGAACTTGAACACGATGCCGTACTTGGCGAAAACCTTGGTGAAGATGCGGTACGAGCCGCCGTACAAGTCGTTGGTGGCCACTACTTCGTCGCCGGGCTCCAGCAGCTTCACCATCGCATCGATAGCGGCCATACCCGTGGCGAAGCACAGGCCGTGCTTGCCGTTTTCGAGCGCGGCCAGGGCGTCTTGCAACTGCGTGCGGGTGGGGTTGTGGGTACGGGAGTACTCGAAGCCTTTGTGGTCGCCGGGCGAGCGTTGCACGTAGGTCGAGGTTTGATAAATCGGCGTCATGATGGCCCCCGTGGTCGGGTCGGGGTGCACGCCGGCGTGGATAGCTTTCGTTCCGAATTTCATGCGCTAGTGCTGCAGGTACAGGGCCGCGGGTGTGCGGCCGGCCAAAGTTAAACGAGACAACCTTAACCCAACGGTTGGCAGCCGCTGCCAACCCCTAGGTGATTAGGGCCAGTTGCTTGAACGGCAGGTGCGGGGCCTAGGGTCGATACCACTGGCCGGGGTAACCGGCGCGCTGCCACGATTCGTTCCGGGTGCGCGGCCCTAGGTGCCCGAGAGCGAAGGGGCCGCTTGCACCGGGGCCTCGGAGGGCGCCTCATCGGCAGCAGGCGGGCCGGCCGCGCGCAAGGTGCGCAGGGCTTGCCAGTACAGCTCAACCATGGCGCCCACCACCAGCAGCGTAAACAAGCCGGCAATGAAATACTTATCGAACAGCAACACCGAGTACTTGCGCAGCTGCAGGTATTGCAAAATGGCTTCGAGCTGCAGAAAGTAAGCCGCCGAAAGCAGCACGTACAGCCAGTAGCGGCGCGTCAGGAAACCGTAAGCAGCCATAAACAATACGGCAGGATGCCAGTACCGCTCGTGCATTTGGGTGTTGAAATAAGTGGCCAGCAGCGGGATAATGCCGAAGCTGAGCAGCACCAAAGCCAGCTCGGAGCGCGCCGGAAGCCGGTTGGCCCGCCAGTTTTGCCAGGCCAGGGCCAGCAGCGGCAGCAGCGCCACCGCCGAAGCGCCCATAAACATCAGCATGCCCCACTGGCGGTAGGTAAGCCCGTGCGCCACGGCCAGGTCGGTCCAGTGTTCCACCACTTTCAGCGGGCTGTCGGGCGCAATAATCGTCCAGAGGTTGCAGGCGCCCATGTAGAGGTGCGGGTACATGTCGGCGGCGTGCAAATTGATGTAAGCGATGCGCGGGCCGTAGTTCTGCGTCCCAAACCAAATGAACGGCGTAAGAATCAGCAGCTGCAGTACCGCCGCAATACCCAACGCCGGCAGCACTTGCCGGCGCGCGCTCCGCAGCCACTGTGGCAACCACAGCAACAGCAACGGCGGCAGAAAGATGATGGCCTGGGCCTTGGTGTTGAGCGCCAGCAACAGGCAAAGCACGCTGCCGACGGTGTTGCCCCGGAGGGCCAGCAGCACGGCCATAAACCCGAAAAAGGTGTAGATGGCATCGATCTGCTCCCAGGCCAGGGTATTGTACATATACCCCACGTTGAACAGCAGCAACAGCGCCAGCATAAACCGGCGCTCCTGCCCCTTCAGCAACGATACGGCCGCGAAAGCGCCGGCAAAGTCGAACAGCAGCGTAAAGGATTTCAGCGCGTGCGGGTAGTGCATGATCTTCTCATGCGTGCCCATCAGCTTGGTATAAACCCACAGCACGTACGGGTACAGGGGGTTGTAGTTGACATCGGGGTACTGATACAGGTTGGGCAACCCCTCGTTCAGGATATTATCCGACCAGCGCGCCCAGCAGTCCACATCGCCCTTAAAGCCAGCATGCGGCACCACCAGTAGCAGCAAAGTGAAAAAAAGCAGAAATAGCGCTTTCTGTTGGGTACTGAACATGACAACAAGGGCTGATGAGCGGGCGCAGGGCAACGCGCCGGCCGACAAAGATAACAGACCTGAAAAACGCCCCGCCGGCACCCAAAGCCCCGCGGCCTAACTACCAAGCGTATTCGTCCCTTTCCCTACTTTCGCTCCGCCAATGCCCGCACGGAGGCAGTTGCCGCTGCGCGCCACATAGCCCATCGGGCGCCCACGCCTCGACCTTTTTTATTGGATTTCGTTTTGTTCAGCACGGACCGGCCCCAAACCGGTCCGTGCTTTCATTATTAGCCTATGCGCATCTTCCGCGAACTGCTTCGCACCAACTTTTCCACCCTGTTTTCGATGGGGCTGCTGGTGGCTTTGCCGGTGGTGGGCAGTTCTTCGCTTAGCTGGGTGCTCTACCAAAACCAGCAACTGCTGCAGCACCTCACGGCCTGGCAAATACTGCTCTACTTCGCCATTATTGCTTTTACCATGGCGTTTGCCCTCACGCCAACCACCTTCGTGGCGCTGGTAACGGGGTTTTACTTGGGGTGGTGGGGCTTTCCGGGCATGGTGCTGAGCTACATGCTGGCGGCCATGGTTGGCTACGCCGTAGCCGCCAGCCTCGACCACGGCAAGATGATGCGCTTTCTGCACCACTTCCCGAAGGCCGAAGCCGTGATGCAGGAGCTCAAAAACGAAAGCTGGCAGCTGATTTTGCTCACGCGCATTTCGCCGGTGCTGCCGTTTGCGCTCATGACGTTTGTGCTCACGGTGATGCGCGTGGATAAGAAGCGGTTTTTGTCGGCCTCGGTGCTGGGCATGTTGCCGCGCAGCATGTTTTTTTACTGGCTGGGCACCAAAGCGCAGGACGTGTTTGCCCTAATCCGCGACCCCGACAGCGGCACGGCCGGCAAGTTGCTCGTGGCCGGGCTGATTGCCATTTCGGTGTTTGGCCTGTACTGGCTTTTCGACCGGGCCCTGAAGCGCGCCCTGAAAAAAACGCAAAAAAATTCCGCCTGACTTTCAGCTTCTTGCCGCCGCAGCCAACGCCCGCAGCCGGAAATATTCGCGTAACACTTGCAGAAGCCAAAACGGACCGCCTATCTTTGCAGCACCAAAACGGAAAACGGTCACGTAGCTCAACTGGATAGAGCACCTGGCTACGAACCAGGAGGTTTGGGGTTCGACTCCCTACGTGACCACTACTTCGTACTGAAACCCTCTTTGCAGCCCGCAGAGAGGGTTTCTTATTTCTAGCGCAGGAAGCGCCAAAACCTCTCTTCCTCTCAGTCCCAAGTTATAACTGAGTGGGGTCGGCACTTTTACTCTATCAATGGCCGGCGCGTTGAAAAGCCACTTTCATTCCACGTTGTTTAAGGTATAGATGCCAGCAACGAAGATCGTATCTACGGTATATTACCGGCCACGGTATTAGGTTGCATTTTATTCAAAGCATAGTGAGAAGGGCTACGCAGTGAATGCTCTTTGTAACGTCAGCAAATACTGACCTAGTTTGATACGAAAAGCTAACTTTCTATGGAAACGAATTGCAGGTGGGCTGGATTTTCCTGATCCCTTCAACACAATTTATTCCTTTGCCTTTTTTCTCATAAACCTATACTGTGTCTACCAGCCCAAAACCATACTACCCAGCTTTAACAGGCATTCGAGCCATTGCTGCATACCTGGTTTACTTTTATCACTTCGTGCCTTTCCCACTAGATACTTGGCTTGGTCGCATTATGCATGAGGGCCATGTGGGTGTTGCTATATTTTTTGTACTAAGCGGCTTTTTGATTACCATTCGCTATATGGACCACATCCAGGGCACAATGGCATGGGCGACTCGGTACGTATGGGGGCGTTTCTCCCGCATTTATCCGATGTATTTCCTGTTAACGGCTGTCACATTTTTCGCCATTTGGCGAGAACCAGCTTTGGATATAACCGGGCAATGGCCTAGCTATGTTACGAGCGACAAAATCTTAATACCGCTTCTGAATTTTACTTTCCTTCGCGGCTTTTCTGAGCGGTTCGTATTCACAGGAGTTGCACAGGGATGGACCCTGACTGTCGAAGAAACATTTTATTTAACTGCTCCATTCTTACTCTTTGCGGCCAAAAAAAGGTTTTGGCCGTTGCTTGTGTATGCATTTTTGTTCCTAAGCATAGGTATTGGCCTAGCTTTGGTGTTTTCAAAAATTCAATTCTTTGGTTTTTTTGGGTCACTTACTTTTGTTCTCGACCAAACATTTTTTGGCTGCAGCGTTTCTTTTCTGTTTGGCATGGCTCTCGCCTTTTGGGTCAAACGCTATAGCATTCAACAAACCAGCAACTCGTTAATGACTTGGCTAGGTTGCCTCGGGATTATCGTTTGCATGTGCGTGTATGCGTATTTTGAGTCGCCAGATGAGGGCAATATACTTACACGGCATCCCCTGAATTCAACCACCGGAGGCCTATTGTTGCCCCTATCCGTAGTGTTTTTGTTATACGGCTTGATGTATGAGTTTACTTTCTTTCGAAGAGTATTATCTAGCCGAGTTAGCCAACAACTTGGGAAGAGCTCCTATAGCTTTTACCTGATTCATATGGGCGTACTTCAGGTATGGCTTTCGCGCTACGTTAGTGGTAATGTATGGGTGCTATTTGGGCTGCTGGTATTGTTATCACTTATTTTGCACTACATCATCGAAGAACCATTACATAAACGACTTATTCGCATAGTACGTAGGACACCGAACCCATAGGCAACGCCTTCGCTAAATCATGTGATGCAAAGCGCTATCATTTAATTTAAGTAGTTACATAATTATATTATTCAGCGAGGCAGCATTACCTCATTTACTATTCCCTGGCTACGCATGCACCAGCCCTAATTGGGCGGGCTTGTGCATATGCAAAGGCAGGGTAATGAGGTACTCGGTGTAATGCCCGGCCTCGCTGTTGATGGACAAAGTGCCGTTGTGTCCCTGCACAATTAAGTCATGGCTGAGCGAGAGGCCCAGGTTGGCGTGCTCGGTGGCGGCAGCGGGCGTCAGAAACCGCTCGAACGCAGTGGCCTGCGCGGCTTTTGACAGGCCAAGGCCGTTGTCGCGGATGCGGATTTCGACGTGCTCGGCGGTGCGGTGCGTGCTTACCATCACCTGCGGCACGTAGTCCTCCTCGGCAAGCGGCAGGCGTTGCTGCACGGCGTTGAAGGCATGGGCAAACAAGGAAATCAGCACGCGCCCTAGGTCGTGGCGCACCACGCTGAGGCTGCCGGCATTTGCATCGAGGCGGGGCAGCAGCGCCGCATGGAAGTTTTTGTTTTTGACGCGCACATCGTGGTAGGTAAGGCGCAGGTAGTCCTCCACAAAGGCGTTTATGTCGGTTAGTTGGCGCGGCGCGGGGCTGCTGCTCGCGTATTCCAGCATGCCGCGCACAATCGAATCGGCCCGTTGGCTGGCCTGCTCGATCTTGGCCTGGTTGAGCCCCAGCGAAGTCAGCGGGTCGTTCAGGTGTTCCAGCTCGTCGTAGGCCAAAGGCAGGCGGGCAAGCTCGGCTTTCAGCTCGGCCACCAATTGCTGATTTACGCCCGTGAGGTTCCTGATGTGCTTCATGGGCACCTGCACCTCGTAGGCCACACCAGCCATCAGCTCGCCCAGCGAAGCCATTTTTTCGCGCATCACCAATTGGCTTTGGGTGGCTTTCAGCTCGTGCAGCATGGCGCTCAGCCGGTCGCGCTGGTTGGTAAGCTCCTCTTTTTGCTGAGTTACCTGGCGGTTGAGGGCGCTCAGGCGGGCGTTGGCACCCCGCTGCCGCCGGTTGTTGCGCCACTGCAGCAACGCCAGCGCACCTAGGGCGCCCACGCCCGCCAGCAACGCATAGGTGCGCTCCTGCTCGCGGTGGTGGCGCTGGCCCTGCTCCAGAACGCGCAGCCGCTGCTGCTCGGCAAAGCCGATGGCATCGAGTTGCTTGATGCGCTGCGGGTTGTACAGACTGTCTTCGGCTTGCTGCTTGATGCGCAGGTATTTGAGGGTGCTGTCGCGCTGGCCGCGGGCCTCAAAGGCACCGGCCAGCAACGAGCTGGTGCGCACCACGCCCACCACAAACGGCAACGATTGCCCCACGGCCAGGGCTTTGCGCGCGTAGTAAATGCTGGAGTCGGTTTGCTGGCGCTGCTCGTACAGCTCGGCCAGGTACTGATACGTGCGGCAGCGGCTGCGCCGGTCGTTTTCGGGCAGGGCGGCGCGGGCACTGCGGTTGTAGTACCCTAGGGCAGCCGCCTCGTTACCGAGGGCAACCTGCAGCAAGCCCAGCTCGCGCAATACGTAAGGCATGGGGTTGCCCCAGCAGCTGGTGTGCACATTGCGCGACTGACGCGCGCGGGTGTAGGCCAGGTTGAGGTAATACGCAGCCGAGTCGAGCATTTGGAGGCCCTCGTAGCTGGCTCCCAGGTTGGTGAACACGCTCACCAGCTGCGAGTCGTCGGTTACGCCGGCTTGCTCATAAATGCGCTTGGCCCGCAGGTAATACGCAATAGAAGGACGAAAATCGTCGAGGGCGAAGTACAGCAAGCCGGTTTGGTTGAGCGTGCGCGCGGTGCCTTCCAGGTCGTGGCTTTCTTCGTTGAGCTGCAGCGCCTGCAAATCGGTGCGCAGGGCTTGCGGCAGGTTGCCCCGCTCCCCCATCAGAATACCGATGCGCGATAAGCAGCGCCCTGCTCCTTTGGTGTAGCCGATGCGCCGCGCTAGTTGCAGCCCTTGCTTGGCGTAGTACTCCACCGAATCGAAGTCGGAATACCGATAGGAGGCACTCAAATCGGCCAGCAGCAACACCCGGGCGGTATCCGTGGTTGCCGTAGCCAAAGACCGGCGCAGCATGGCCGTTTGAGGACTTTGAGCGCGCGCTGCCTGCGCACCCAACAAAGCCAGAACGACTAGTAGCAACCAATTGGGTATAGCTTGCTTCATACCTAATAATATAGAATGCAAGCAATATAGTAATCGAAGCAAGAATTAATTGCATTTCATGCTTCGTCTGTGCGAACCCATCTGCTACCCGTGCTGCAAGGCTGGCCGCAACCGCTGCGCCAAAGTTGGCAGTTGGGGGCGCCTAGGTGGCTAGGCATAATTATGGGGCATCAGTCGGAAGGCAGGTGCGACCGTTCGCGTGCCTGGTGCTCCGCGGCGGTAAGGGTGCCCAGGCCAATGGCATCGGCCACGTTGCGCACGCAGGAACGCATGCTGATGAGAACCAGCAAAACGAGCGCGGCAAGCAATAGCTTATCAAGCATACCCTGGATGCGCGGCGGCAACTCGGACAGGCGCTTGAGTCTCATGCAAGCAAAAGTAGGTAACATTATCGTAACATTGCCGGCTGCCGGGTAGCCAATTGGGCGGCCCTGGGCCACGCGGGTTTGGGCTGCTGAGGCGGGCGCCGGAGGGCGGCCGCGGCGCCCTGCGAGCAGGGCTCCGGCTGATGCCTGAACCCCAAAAAACAATGCCGGGGCTGGCCCGTCTGATAACTCCACCCGGCCTGCCAAAGCGTTTGCCCGCCAATTCGTTATCAGCTAACAAGCTGAACAATAGCCCACTTATCCCCTACCTCGACCAGTAACCTTTCGGTTTGGGGGGTGGTACAACAAGGCCAAACCAAAACCCTTTTGTACCATGGCAAATCACAATCAGCACCGCCCCGACGACGACCGATACGAACAGCGCAACCGCAACCAGCACTCGGGTGGCAACCACGACTACCAAGACCGCAGCAGCTATGGCCGGGGTTCGGATTACGGCGATTCGCGCGGCGGCATGTACGCGGGGCAGGGCGGCTCGGGGCGTAACCAGGGCGGCTACGGCACGGGCCCGGATTATAACGACTACCGCAGCGGCCGCGACACGCAAGGCGGCATGGGCAACACGCAAGGCTACGGCCGCCGCTCCGACTTTGGAATGGGCGACATGACGGGCCGCATGGACGATGACTCGCGCGGCTACGGCATGCAAGGCCGCGGCGGCTATTCGGGCGGCATGGGTTCCTTCTCGTCGTCGTCGATGTACGGCAACGACGACTACGGCCGCAGCCGCAACACGGGCGGCTATGGCGGCAGCAACCGCGGCGATATGAGCAGCCGAGGCCGCGGCGGCGACAACTTCGACTACGATGGCTACGGCAGCAGCAACTACGGCTCGTCGGGCCGCAGCAGCATGGGCATGAGCGGCCGCGACCAATCATTCAGCCGCGACATGGACCGCCACCTAGGCAACTCCGATAACAGGAACAGCCGCAACAGCTACGACAACACCGATAACTACCGCGGCGGCAGCCACCGCGGCGCCGGCATGAGCGGCGCGGACAGCGCCGGCGACATGGGCCGCAACAACCTGAACTATGGCTCGAACTACGGTTCGTACGATACCTCGATGTACGGCTCGTCGTTCGGCAACGAGTTTTCGGGTGGCCTCGACGACGACTACGGCCGCAGCGGCAGCTACGGCAACCGACGCGGGCGCGACCTAGACGACGATTTTGACCGGTACGGCCGGGGCCGCTAACCCCTGCGCCAAACGCTGACTGGCCCAACAGCCGGTGCGGGCCCTCCCTGCACCGGCTGTTGTGTGTGTTGGGCGCTGGCCTAGGTCGCGCGGCGTGCTGCGCCTTGGGCCACCTGCTTAAAAACCAGCGCTGCGGCGGCGTGGTGGCGCTTATCGCGCTGCGCCCCTAGGTGCTGGGCATGGTAAAAGCAGTGGCACTGGCACTTAGCACAATTCAGAGAACATATGATTATAAATAACATTATATGACATATTATATAAATACAAATATATTACCTCATCAATACTCACTTTACCTACTATTCTATGCCAAACCATGTACTTACCCTAGGGCGGCCGCTGCTATTTTCGGCACTGCTGCTGGCTGGCGCTGCCGGTTTTGCGCAAACCCGACCCGAGGCCCGCACCCACGACGTGCCCGCGCGCGTGGCCCAGCAACTTCGGCAGCAGCAAAAATCGTTGCAGCTAGCCGACGACGACCTCAGCAGCCTGGTGCTGAGCAGCGAAACCGTGAGCAAGCACAACGGCATGCGCCACTTGTACGTGCAGCAGCGGTACCGCGGCGTCGAGATTCACAACGCCATTAGCACGGTAAACACCAACCGTACCGACGAGGTGGTGCACGTGGCCAACCGCTTCTACAACAACCTCGGCCGCCGCGCCAAGGTGAGCAAGGCCACGCTCACGGCCGATGCCGCCGTGGCGGCGGCCGCCCGGCACCTAGGGCTTAGCCCCAAAGGGCCGGTAGCGGCGCGCAGCCGCAGCACCGAGCCCGACCGCAGCACCGTGTTTGGCACCGGTGGCATTTCGCTCGAGCCCATTACGGCCAAGCTGGTGTACCAACCCCTCGCCGATGGCAGCCTGCGCCTGGCCTGGGAGGTATCGATTTACGAGCTGAATGCCCTGAACTGGTGGGAAATCAGGCTGGATGCCAGCACCGGCGAGGTGCTCGATAAAAACAACCTGGTAACCCACTGCGAGTTTGATAACCACGGCCCGGGCGGCGTGGCGCTGGGCGATGCGCACCCGCTGCTGGCCCCCTTTGCCCAGCAGGCCGCCGTGGCACCAGCGCCCTACGCGGCACCGGCCAGCAACGCCTACAACGTGTATGCCCTGCCCGCCGAAAGCCCCAGCCACGGCCCGCGCGAGTACGTGAGCGGCACCACTGCCGATGCCGTGGCCTCGCCCTTCGGCTGGCACGACACCAACGGCGCAGCCGGGCCCGAGTTTACCACTACGCGGGGCAACAACGTGCACGCCTACGAGGACCCCACCAACAACAACAACGGCGCCATCAACTACAGCCCCGATGGCGGCGCTGCGCTCTTGTTCGACTTCCCCGTTGACTTAACCAAGCAGCCCGTAACCTACCGCGACGCGGCCATCACCAACTTGTTCTACCTGAGCAACATGATGCACGACGTGTGGCAGCGCTACGGGTTCGACGAGGCCAGCGGCAACTTCCAGGTGACGAACTATACCGGCGCACCCGGCGCCAACGACGACGTGCGCGCCGAGGCCCAGGATAGCCGCAACATTGCTACCACCCGCAACAACGCCAACTTCGCCACGCCCATCGATGGGTTCCGGCCGCGCATGCAGATGTACCTGTGGAGCGGCATCCCCGACCGGGAGATGTTCCGGATAACGGCCCCGGCCCGCGCCGCGGCTACGTACCCGGCCGTGGAGGCCGCCTTCAGCAAGCCCCTTACGGCCACGCCGCTCGAGGGCAAGGCAGTGCTGGTGGCCACCGCCAGCGGCACCAGCGAGCAAGGCTGCACCGCCCTGAGCAACGCCGGCGCCATAGCCGGCAACTTTGCGGTGGTGTACCGCGGCTCCTGCGACTTTGCCACCAAGGTGCTGAACGCACAGCAAGCCGGTGCCACGGCCGTAATCGTGATTAACAACGCCCCGGGCGCGCCCATCGTGATGGGCGGCTCGCCGGTGGCGCCGGTAACGGTGCCGGCCGTAATGATCAGCCAGGAAGACGGCGCCGCGTTGCGCGCCTTGCTCGACCTGGGCGCCGAAACCCGCATTGCGCTGAAAAACGCCGGCTCGGGCCCCGAAATCGACGGCGACTTCGACAACGGCATTATCGCCCACGAGTACGGCCACGGCATTTCGACGCGCCTGACGGGCGGCCGCCTTACCTCGAGCTGCCTCAACAACGCCGAGCAGGCCGGCGAGGGCTGGAGCGACTGGTTTGGCCTGATGCTGACCATGAAGCCCGGCGACAAAGGCAGCAAGGTGCGCGGCATTGGCACCTACGCCCAAGGCCAGCCCACCACGGGCCGCGGCATCCGGCCGGCCCCGTACAGCACCGATTTCGCCATCAACAACTACACCTACGCCGCCACCAACAACCCGGCCCTCTCGCAGCCGCACGGCGTGGGCTTTGTGTGGGCAACCATGATCTGGGACATGACCTGGGCCCTGGTGGATAAGTACGGCTACGACCCCAACCTGCACACCGGCACCGGCGGCAACAACATGGCCATGTACCTGGTGATTGACGGCCTGAAGCTGCAACCGTGCAGCCCGGGCTTCGTGGATGCCCGCGACGCCATCCTGAAAGCCGACCAGCTGCGCTACGGCGGCAAAAACCAGAAGCTGATCTGGCAGGTGTTTGCCCGCCGCGGCCTGGGCTTCAGCGCCAAGCAGGGCCTGAGCACCAGCCGCCTCGATCAGGTGGAGGCTTTTGATCTGCCGCCCATGTACGCCTGCGTGGCGCCCACGCTCGACGTGATTCCGGCCTACTCGGCCGAGCGTACCGGCCTGCCCGCCACCACCATTGTGCTGGGCTACGGCCCGCAGAGCGTAACGCTGCTTGCCCGCAGCACCGCCTACGAGCAGTACCGCTGGGCGCCGGCTACGGGCCTGAGCACTCCCAACGAGGCCCAAACGGTGTTTACGCCCACGCAGGCCGGCACCTACACCTTTACGGTAACGGCCACCGACAAAAACCAGTGCGTGGAAACCGCCGAGGTAACCATTACGGTGCTGGATATGCGCTGCGGCAACAAGAACAACAAAGTGCAGGTGTGCCACAACGGCCGCACCCTGTGCGTGGATGCCCTAGGTGCCACCGACCACCTGGCCCACGGCGACAAGCTGGGCACGTGCGGCACCGAGCTGGCCCAGGCCCCGGCAGCCGCCCCCACCAGCGCCGCCATGCTGAGCGCTGCCCCCAACCCCGCCGACAGCCGCACCACGCTGTGGTTTGAGGTGCCCCAAAACGGGCCGTTCCGGTTGGAGGTGATTGACATGCAGGGCCGCGTGGTGCGCGTGCTGGCCGAAGGCGAAGCCCGCGTGGGCCAGCAGTACCGCCACGAGTTTGTGCGCGAGAAGCTGCGCGGCGGCCTTTACATTGTGCGCCTCGTAGCGGGCACGCAAAGCAAGGTTATCCGGATGGAGCTGCGCGACTAACGCGCCGCCTCCGGCTGCCACCCCAACCCACGGGCGGGCGCACCTAGGTGCGCCCGCCCGTGGTGCGTTTGGGCCCCGCCCAACGGCAACCGGGTGCCGCGACTTTATGCTTGCGGCGCTATGTTTTGCCCGAAGCCCCGTACCTTTGCGCACCGTTTTCGCATGAGCGGCAACCTCTTGCCCTTGGCATTGGTTATCTACCCGATACAAACGAGCAGCCACCGGCCGCGGTGGCAATTGCTGATTGTTTTACCTCCGTAATGCACGCTACCATTTCCACTGACATCTGCATCATCGGTGCCGGCCCCGTGGGGCTGTTTGCCGTCTTCGAAGCCGGTTTGCTTAAGCTCCGCTGCCACGTAGTCGACGCCCTGCCGCAAGTAGGCGGCCAGCTGTCGGAAATCTACCCGAAGAAACCCATTTACGACATTCCCGGCTACCCCGAGGTACTGGCCGGCGACCTGGTGCAGAACCTGATGCGCCAGATCGAGCCCTTCCACCCCACCTTCACGCTGGGCGAGCGGGTCGAGTCGTTCGAGAAGCTGGAAGACGGCTCCTTTATGCTCACCACCACCGACGGCACCGAAATCCGCTGCAAAGCCATTGCCATTGCCGGCGGCCTGGGTTCGTTTGAGCCCCGCAAGCCGGCCATCGAGGAGCTCGAGAAGTACGAAGGCGGCAAAGGCGTGTACTACATGGTGCGCGACCCCGAAACCTTCCGCGACCAGCGCATCGTAATTGCCGGCGGCGGCGACTCGGCCCTCGACTGGACCATTTTCCTGGCCAACGTAGCCAAAGAGGTTACTTTGGTGCACCGCGGTACCACTTTCCGCGGCGCCGCCGACTCGGCCGAGAAAGTGAAGGCCCTGCACGAGGCCGGCAAAGTAAACCTGGTGCTGAGCAGCAACGTGACGCACGTGCACGGCCAGGAGGCGCTGGAGGCCGTTACCATCACGGCTAACGACGGCAGCACCAACACCATCACCGTCGACAGCTTTATTCCGCTGTTCGGCCTCACGCCCAAGCTCGGCCCGATTGGCGAGTGGGGCCTGGAGCTCGAAGACGACGCCGTGAAGGTGAACACCCTCGACTACTCTACCTCGGTGCCCGGCGTGTACGCCATCGGCGACATCAATACCTACCCCGGCAAGCTGAAGCTCATTTTGTGCGGCTTCCACGAGGCGGCCCTGATGGCGCAAGGAGCGTACAAATACATGTTCCCCGACAAGAAATACGTGCTGAAGTACACCACCGTAAACGGGGTACCCACGCTGTAAATCCGTTGCCAGTTATTGGCTATTAGTTGTCAGTCCGGTGGGCTGATGCGCAAGAACCGGGAGCCGATGCAGGTTGGCTCCCGGTTTTTGCGTTTTTTCGCACCGCCGTTGGGCCAATTGCTGCGCCCGACAACTCGCCACCGACAACTAAGACCTCCTGCTATGAGCTTGGAAGATATTACGGAAGTACGCGTATACGTTGAGGACGCCCCCGGCCAGCGCACCGAGCTGGTTGCCCCTACCGATATGGGCCTGAGCCTGATGGAGGTGATGAAAGCCTCGGGCTACGACATACAAGCCACCTGCGGCGGCATGGCGCTGTGCGGCACCTGCCACGTGGAGGTGCTGGCCGGCCCCGAGCTGCCCGAGCCCGGCGACGACGAAATGGCCATGCTCGAATCGTTGCCCATCATGTCAAACGGCAGCCGCTTGTCGTGCCAGATTCGCATTACGCCGCGCCTCGATGGCCTGGTGGTGCGCCTGATGCCGCAGAACGTATAGCCCTAGGTGCCGCCCGCCGGGCACTTGCCACCAACAAAAAAGCACCTCCGAGTGGGGGTGCTTTTTTGTTGAGGTATGCTTGGTTAGCGCCGACGGCGCGACGAGGATTTCTTTTTGGCGGCCGATGATTTGCTGGTGCTCTTCCGGGCCGTGCTCTTCTTTTTGCTGGAGGTGCTGCGCCTAGCCGACGAGCTTTTTTTGCTGCTGCTCCGGCTGCGCGAGCTGCTGCGGTGCGCAGTGCTGCTGCGGCGGCCCGAAGTGCGGCGGGCCGTGCGCGCGGCCGTGGTTTTGGCGGCTTCGGCTTTGCTGGTGGCTTCCTCGGCGGCTTCTTCGGCGGTGGGCGGGCCAATGGCTACCGCGTCGGTGCTGGTGGGGTCGAGCTGGGGGCGCGGCGCGGCGGCCGGGCGTGCTACTGAGGGCATTTTCTTACGCACCGGCATGATGAACGTGCGCTCGGCGCGCTCCTGGGCCGAAAGCGTTTCTTCGCCGGGCAACGCGGGGCCTACGGGCACGGCTACTTTGCCGGCGGTGTCGGGCTGCTTGGCGTGCGACACGGCCGCACGGCGCCCGTGTTGGCCGTGGGTAGTCAGAGCAAAAGCGGCCAGAGCAGCCGTAAGTAAAGCGGTTCGTATCATCAGCAATCCTCTCAATCCAAAAATCAACCGGGGCGCAAAAATACCAATCATCTTGGAAAGAGGCAAAACCCGGCCCGAATAGCATTCTGGCGGCCTGTTTATTCCCGGAAAGATGACAAACGCTAAAGCTCGTTGAATAGTATTGACGAGCTGCCTTGCCGTGCCCGGCGGCGGCAGCCAAAGGGCTTTTCCTTGCGTCGGGCCGCAGTTTGGAACCTGGGGCAGACAGGCTGCGCAGACGTGCACGCCGAATACCTCAACCAGATTCCAAACTCCGGTCCGGAGCAACGAAAAGCCCTAGGTGCTCAACTACTGCGGCCCGATGCGCAGCCGCTGCCCGGCCGAGTGGCTGGTGAACTCGGGCGCGTAGAGGCACTGCACCTGGCTGATGCCCGACGAAAAGTCGCCGGCCTGGGCCGCGCGCAGGCGGTACTCGAACACGTGCGTGCCGCGGGGCAGTACATCCATGAAGAAGTTGGTAGCGGCGTCGCGCGGGCTTTCGTAGTAACCGAGGCCCTGCTGATAGCGGTAGCCCGAGGTTTGGCTTATCAGCTCGAGGCCGGCGGCGCGCGTGTCTTTCAGGTGCACAAACTCCAGCTCGCGGTCGGTTTTCAGCACCAGGCGCACCACCAGCACCTCGCCCACCCGCAGCGGCGCAGCAGCTTGCAGGGGCGTAAGCACGGGGCCGTTGTTGCTAGGATTTTCGCGGAAGAGCTGGCGCGTGAGCGTGATGGGCGCTTTGTCGGCCTGCGTAATCTTATCGAGCTGCTCGAAGTACTGCCAGTACAGCGCGCCCCAAGCCACGCCCGCATCGGTTTTGTGCACGCGCACTTTGCCCATGGTCGGCTTTACCTCGGCAGCTGGGTAGCTGCGCTTGAGGTAGCCGGTGCCGGCCTCGGCCCCTTGGCTGGTGTTGATGGCCTGGGCACCTAGGGAAACCTGCAACGGTTGCGCGGGCTCGAGCCAGTTGCGCCCGCCTTGCAGCAACAAAGCGTAGCAGGCATCGGCGGTGGCGCGGGTGCTTTCCCAGTTGTGGGTGCGCTTGTGCGCCAGCAGCCAGAGCTTCATTTCCTCTACCGACTGCTGATCCGCCGGGGCTACTTCGCTGAAGGCCTCGATTAGCTGCGCCTGGGTTTCGGTGGGCGCCTGCTGCCAGTAGAAGCCCGGCTGCACGTCCTTCCAATACATGCCGAGTTCGTCGGAGCGGAGGGCGTTTTGGCGCAGCGCCTCCAGCACTTCGCGGGCGGGTTTGGCCTGGCCGTTGCGGTGCAGCACCACGGCGGCAAAGCCTTGCAGGTAGCGGTTGCGCTTGGGCCAGTACTTGGCGGTTTGCTCGCGGTAGTAGTCGTAAGCTGGTTTGGCCTCGGCGGGCACGGGCAGCTCAGTGGCCCAAAACGAGCGGGCGTAGAGCGCGTGCAGCGTGGCGTCGCCTAAGTGGTCGTCGGTGAGCTTGAGGCCTTTTTGGCGGCGCAGCTGGGCGTAATCGGCGGCCAGCTGGCGGTCGAGGTAAGCCACGGCGCGGAGGAGCACATCGGCGGTTTGGGCATCTTGCTGGGCATCAAAAGCGCCCAGGCGGCGCAGGCGGCCGAAGCCCGCCACTACCACCTGCGTGATGTAGCGGTTGTCGGGCATTTGCTTAAACCACGGGAAGGCACCGCTGGGGCTTTGCAGCTCCTGCAGCTTTTGGGCAGCGCGCTGGGTTTCGGCCTGCAGGCGGGCCTCGTCGAACAGCTCGGCCAGGCGACGCATGCGCTCCGTGTCCGACTGCCCTTCGCGCACCCACGGGGTTTCCTGCAGCAGCAAGGCCTTCAGCTCCTGGTTTTGCTCGAGTTTGGAGCGCAACGCGTTCTTGTCGCCGCTGGCGGCAGCGCGCTTCCACTCTTCCAGCACGGGCCGGATGCGCGGGTTTTGCTGCACAATGCGCGCCGCAAGCGTGTTGGCATAGAGGCGCGAGAATACCTGCTCGGAGCACTCGTAGGGGTACTCCATCAGGTAGGGCAAGCTTTGCACGGCGTACCAGGCGGGGTTGCTCGTCAGCTCCAGCGTGAGGCTTTGATTCTGGCGCGTGGCCGAGGTGGTGCTCGTCAGCTTGCGCAGCTCAAACGCGCGCACCGAATTGCCGCGCACGGTAAGGGGCAGCGCCTCGGTAACGAGCAGGCGGTTGGGCAGCACGGGCAGGGTGTTTTCCTCGCCATCGGAGTAGTTTTTGGCTTGCGCTACCACGCGGTAGGTTACGGCCTCAAGCCCGGCCGGAATGCTCAGCTCCCACCCTACCGTGGTGCTTTGGTTGGCCGCTACCTTAAATTTCTCCTGGGCTTTGCCGCGCAGCAGTTGCTTGTCGATGGGCTGGTTGGTGCGAGCATCCAGCAGCAGCAGCTGGGCCGTGCCACCTAGGGCTTTGCCGGTGAGGTTGCTGATTTTGGCGGTGAGGCGCAGCTGGTCGCCTTCGCGGAAGAACCGCGGCGCGTTGGGCGTTACCATCAGCTGCTTTTGCGTGACGAGCTGCCGCGCCAGCATGCCGGTTTGCAAATCGGGCGTGTGCGCCAGCGTGAGCAGCTGCCAGCGCGTCACGGCTTCAGGCATCTGAAACTCCAGCACTACTTCGCCTTTGTCGTTGGTGCGCACGGCGGGCGCCCACAGGGCCGTTTCGCGGAAGTCGGAACGTACGGGTACGGTGGAGAGGTCACGCGGAGTTCTTTTGACTTCGGACACGGCACCCTTGGCTTTGTGTTCCACAACTTCCTCGACCATTACCATTGCATCGCTGCTTTGGGCGCTGGCCGCCATTGGGGCAGCCTGCATGGTGCTGGCACCCCGGATGCGCACGTTGCGGCCACCGCCGTAGCCGGTTACCACTACTTCCGATAACTGCCGGTCGGCCATGCTTCTGGGCCGCAAAATTTCCCCGGGTTTCCCAACGCGCTGCCATTGCCACAGCGTGGTTCGCAAATCGGGGTACAGGTATTGCTGCCGGCCCGTGGCTTCGCCAGCAAACCGGGCAATCAGCAACGGCCAATTATCCGCCCAAAACCCTGCCCCGCTCCACGCAAAACGCTGCCCGAAATAAGGCTGCGGCAACACGGGCTTTGCAAAGGCGTGCGGGCGGAAGTAATCGAGCGACTGATCGTAGAGCGAGGCCAGCAGCTCGGCCGCGGCTGGCTGGTTTTGGCTGTTGCGAATGGTGACGCGCCAGGTTTCCTTCTGGCCCGGTTGCAGCTTGTCGCGAAAGGTGCTGATGGCAAGCTGCAACGGCCGCTCGGGCTCGGCTACTTGCACGGTGGCTTCCTGCTGATAGAAGCGTCCGGCGTGCACAAACATCAGCCGCACGTGCATGGGCCCGGCGTTGGCGGCCGTGGTGGGCAAAGCAATGAGGCGCTGCTCGCGGCGCAGCGTCAGCCACTCGGCGCGCACCAGCTGGCCCTGGCTTTCCACCTCCAAGCGCGCTTGCACCGCCTCAAAGCCCGAGCCAATGAGCACCTGCGCGGCCTGGCCCGGCGCCACGGTATCGCGCAAGGCGGTAAGCCACTGCGGCACGGGCAACGGCAACTGCTGCGCGGTGGGGTTATACAGCGTGAAGCCCAGGCGGGTGCGGGCGGTGTCGGAGCCGGTAGTGGTGTTGGCCTCGAGCAGGTACGCACCCGGCGTTTGAGGACCTAGGGCTTTGGCAACCTCCGGCAGCCCGGTGCGCTGGCCGGTATCGAAGCGCCACTCGCCTACCGCGGTGCGCGGCCACTTGTCGGGGTCGTCTTCGCTGAGCCAGGCATCGAGCGGGAACAGCTGCTGGTGCTGTTCGCGGCTGAGGCCAGGCTGATCGGGGCGTTGCCACAAGCGCGGGCGCAGCACGCGCGCCGGCGGCGTGAGGCGGTAGAGGCGCAGAGTGCCGGTAGCGGGCACGGCCTCGCCGGTGGCGTTCTGACTGCGCAGCACAAACGCATCACCAATCTGCTGCTGATTTACCTGACGTGGGCCGCTCAGGGCAAGATTGAGCGGCTGCCCACCTAGGGTAACGCCGCGCTCGGCGGAGCGCGTTTCGCCGTTGGGGTCGGTTACATCGGCCGTTACCTCGAACACGTAGCTGGGGCGCCACGGGCCGGGCGGGCGGTAGTCGTCTTGGTCCTCGTCGTCGGGCGTGTCGTCGTTGGCGGCATCGTCGGGCGGGGTAGCCGTGAAGCTTACCCGGAAGCGGCCCTGCGCATCGGTGGTGACGGTACCTGTGGCAATTTGCTGCTCGCCTCCGCGGTTCGGGAAGTATGGGCGCTCGATGCCCGGACCGCCAAAGCCGAAATCCAGCTCAGCCCACGCAAACATGGGCCACACCGTACGGCGTACCACGCGGTATTGCACCGTGGCGCCATCCACGGCCGGGCCGGCGTAGGCTGTGGCCGTGCCCCGCACCGAGAGCGTATCGCCGAGCTTGGGCGTGCCTTTTACCGGATCGAGCGCGACGAAGAACGTGGGGCGCTTGTAATCCTCCACCGAAATAAACGCCTGCCCTAGGTCCTGCGCTTCGCTGAAGAATTTGCTACGTACCTGCAGCTGCATTTGCCCGTTGAGCAAGCCGGTGGGCAGCACCGCGGAGCCGTGAAAGCTGCCGTAGTCGGAGGTGGTAAAGCTGAACTCCTGCACCGGCTGGCCGTTCACATCGAGCAGGCGCACTTGCACTTGGGTGTTTTGCAGCACCTGGCTGCGGCCGTTTTGTTTTTGGGCTACGATGCCTTTGAAGTAAAGCGTTTGGCCGGGGCGGTAAATGGCGCGGTCGGTGTAAAGGAACGCCTGCGGGCGCTGCTCCTGGGCGGGGTTGCGGTTGGGGAAGGCGCGGTTGTTGCCTAGGTTGGTTTGCACCACCAGCGAGTCGGCACCGCGGCGCAGCAGCAGGGCTTGCTGATAAGCACGGCGTTCGTTGTCGGGCGGCACGTTCAAAAAGCCCTCGGCGCTGCTTTGCAGCACGGGGCCGGCGCGGTGCCGCTCTTTGCCGTTGGTATACTCCTGGTACCACAGCTGCACGCCCACACCCGCCAGCGGCTGGCCGGTGCGGCGGTCGAGCGTCCAGAGGTCGGTGCCGCTGGCGGGGGCAGCGCGGTGCACTTCGCCCAGCTCACTTACCGACACGAACGCATAGGCGGTGGCTACGTTTTCGCGCTCCTGGGCAGGCCGTTCGTTGGCGGTGCTCAACAACACCAGGTAGTGCCCGGCCGGTAGTTTTGGCCCGGCTACCTCGGCGCGGTGCGCGCGGTAATCGGCGGGGCCGGGCAGGGCCATCGTCCAGGTGGCGGCGGGCTTGGCTCCCAGGCGCCTGGCGTAGGCTTTCGGAATTTCGGCATCGCGCTGGCCCAGCTGCTCGCGCAGCAGGGCCGCGGCGGGCAGCTTCCAGGCAAAGCCGTACACCTGCCGCAGGTTGCGGTAGCGCACGCTCAGCAGCATGGCCTGGTTGGGCAGCGCTACCTCGGCGGTACGTACCTGCAGCTCGGGCCGCTCCAGCTCGTTGATGATGCCCTGGGCCCGCGCCGCACCTACCGATTTGGGGTAGCGCCGCACGGCCGCCCGCGCCAGCTCCAGGGCTTCGGGGAGGCGCTTTTGGCGCTGGGCCTGTTCCGCAAGCTCGGCCTGAAAATCGGCCCAGGCGGGCAAGGCATCGTAGCGATGCTGGGCGCGGCGCAGGGCGGCGGTGTAGGCCGCGGTTTTGTTGGCGAAGGCGGCTTTCTCATGCACGAAGGCCAGGCGTAGGCGCTCCGCATCGGCCAGGGCAGCCGGGTTTTGGGCATCGCGCAGCCGAAAAGCCGTGAGCTGTTGCCACAGGCGCAGGGCGTGCAGGGGCCCATTGAGCGAGTCGGCGGCCGGGGCACCTAGGGGCAGCTGGGCAAACGCCTCGGCCGGGGCCAGCAGGCGAGCATCGGTAAAGCGAAACTGCTCGGCGGGCCGGGTGAGGTACAGCTCGTCGTCGCGGAGGGCCTCGATGGCGCGGTGGGCCAGCAAGTCGTAGAGCGTGGGGCGCAGCTGCTGGCCCGGGGCATCGGCGGGCGTGGCCAGCGGGCCTAGGTCGCGCAGGGTGGTTTGCTGAAGGCGGGCGGCCTCGGTTTCGGCGGAAGCACGGTAGTGGCGCACCACTTGCGCGGCCAGGCGGGCGGCATCCCAGGTGGCGAGGTCGGCGGCACCCAGGGAGTCGGCGGCGGCCAGCTGGGTGCGCTCGTAGAGGCGGTAGCGGTTTTGGCGCAGGTACTGGTGGTACTGCTCGGCCAGCAGGCTGTGCACGATGGGCCGGGCCGGAAACGCGGCCGTGCCCAGGTCGGCTTCGAGCAGCCGAATGCTTTGGGCGTCGGCGTCTTCTTCGCGCTGCCGCAGCAGGTGCAGGCGGTACACCAGGGCGCGCACGTAATCGGCGGTGTGGCGGGCGGCGCGGGCTTTTTCGTAGATGCCGAGCACCAGCTTTTGGGCGGCTTCGGTTTGGTCTTTCTGCAGCAGCACGTCGATTTTTTTCCAGTGCGCGGCGTAGGGCCCGCCCGCCGGCGGGGCCGAGGCATTGGAGGGAACAACCATCAGCAACAGCCAGGCGGCCAGAATCAGCAGGAAGAAACGCATGGGCAAAGCACGGTAAGCGGTGGGAGCTTCTGCCAACTGGATGCGGCTTCGGCCCCGATTCCACATCCGAAGTAGCAATATTTTGCGCCGGGCCCGCGTACCTTGGCTGCATTCCCTACCAATTATCCCGAAGTGCTATGCCTGTTTGTACGATTAACTATCAACCAAGCAGCTGGTTGCGGCTGGCTGCCGCGGGCTGCGGCCTGCTGCTGGCCCACGCCAGCGCCGCCCAAATGCGCTGGGGGCTGCAGGCCGGGCCGGTGCTCTCGCAGGTGCGCGTAGCGGGCGAAAAAGACGAGGACACCTCGCCGCTGCTGGGCTGGCAGCTGGGGCTGCTGGCCGAACGGCAACTCGCGCACCGGTGGAGCGCGCAAGCCAGCCTGGGCAATATCAACAAAGGCTATCAGTACCGCAGCGAGCAACTGTTGTACGCCGGCACCCGCGACGAGGTCTTCATCCGCGAGCAAGGCCGCGTCAGCCTGAGCTACCTGCAAGCTGCGGCGCGGGTGGTGCTGGTGCTGGGCAAGCGGGCCCCTGCCGGCTGGCACCTCTACGCCGGTGGCTTGGCGGGCGTGGGCACCTCGGCCCACAATCGTTACGACGAAGAACGCCACTACGCCAGCGGCCCGCTGGCGGGCACGCAGCGCTACCGTGGCGTCGAGGCTCTCACGTACGGCTACCTGGGCAGCTCGGGCGGCGGCTACGGCTTTAACTTCGGCCGCAGGCGCAGCGCCGATATCCGCCCGCTCTACCTAGGGGCTGAGGCGGGCGTGGGCTACCGGCGCGGCCGCGTGCTGGGGCAGCTGGGCGTGGCGCCGGTGTTTTCGCAATTGCTGCCGGCGCACCTCGAGCGGTACCGCCGCCACCAGTATTACCTGAGCAGCGTGCAGCTTACGGTAGCCTATTTATACAGCGCTGCCAGTCAGGCACGGCAGCCCTAGGTGGCTGGCGGCCGCGGGGGCCGCGGCAGCTAGCGCGGCTGCGAGTCGAGCACGCGCTCGGCCTGGGCTACGTGGCGCTGCAAGTGGGCAATGAGGAAAGCGAACTGATCGGTGAGGCGCAGGCGCACCAGCGGAATGAGCGCGTTGGGGATGCGCACGGCGTTGGCGTTTACCTCGCGGGCCAGGTGCAGCACGTTCAGCAGCTCGTCGAGCTGGCGGATGAACACCTCCACCACCGTGCGCGGCAGGCGCGAGCCGCTGGGGGCAAACTGCTGCGGCGCTTTCATCGGTTTTTCGCGGGCCGGCGTCAGCATGGCTTCGGTCAGGCGCCGCCCGATAAAGCCGTTTTTCACGTACTCGGCCGGGCGGGTACCCCGCTCCTGGGCCTTGCGCACGCGCTGGCTCATCACGGGCAAGTACAACCCGCCGATAATGTTGAGGTGCTCGAGGCACTGGCCCACGCTCCACTTGCTGGGCGAAGGCCGGCGGTTCAGCTGGTCTTCGTTGAGGGGCCGAAACCGCTCCTGCGCGGTGGTACGCGCTTCTTCCACGGCACGGGTCATCTGATCGAGGAAAGCGTCGGTACGTAGGGCGGCGGAGGCAGGCATCGGCTTAAGTGAGCAGGTACGTGTCTGGGAGAAGGGAAAACGGGGCGGGCGCGTGCAACCGCGGCAAGGTACAGCAGCCGCCTGGCTTTGCCAACCACTTGCTGCAAACCCGCACCTGCTATGGCAGGCCCGTTATACCAAAGCCGCCTAGGTGGCGTTGGGCAGGCAAACCGAAAGAGCTCAGGCACTTCAGGGGGCGGCGGCATAAGGCTGCCGCCGCGCTGTTGCTGGTACTGCTGAGCTCAGCGGAAAGCCAAAAACAGGAATATTGTGCAAATAATTACCGCGATTGTTCAGATTAATATAGAATATTCGCTTTATTTGCTACGTAAATCCTATCGAATATACTCTTAATACCAACACACCGCCATGAAAAAGCTATTCGTAACCGCTGTTCTTGCCTGCTGCTTCACGGGTGCATTTGCCCAGGGCGGCGGTACGCTCAGCCAAAAAGCCGCCGAAGCCACCCGCGCCCTCACGCCGCAGCTGGGCCTCGACGACGCCCGTATTCTGAAAGTTAAAAGCCTTACTTACCAGCGCCTGCAGCAAGAGCAGGAAGTGGAGCGCATGTACGCCGGCGACCAGGACGTGCGCAAAACCAAGCTGCAAGCCGTGGCCGACGACTACCACGCGCAGCTGAAAACCGTTCTGACGCCTGCTCAGCTTCAGCGCTACGAGCAATTGGTGGCCAACGCGGCCGCCGTGCCCGCCCAGGCCGTGGCGGCCCAGCGGCCCTAGGTGTTCAGCTTTTCCTGCTGCGCGTGCAGCTCGCGGAGCAAACCCAGGGTTTGCGCCCACAGGTTTTCGTAGGGTATAATCTCGATTTCGGCAAATGCCTCGCCGGGCGGCGGCGTCTCGCGCAAACGCGTCAGCAGCGCCTGGCCTTTTTTCTCGCTGGCTTCGGGGTCGAAGTTTTCTTTAACCGTGAGCTGCAGCAACCGGAACATCAGCCGGCTCCGGAGCGTGGTAGCTTCGCGCAGGTGCGCTTTTTCGTATTTGCGCAGGCTTTCGAGGCGGGCCAGCAGGGCCTCCTGGTTGCCCTCGCGCAGGTAGTGCAAAAACTGCAGTATCAGAATGGCCACGTTGTAGCCCTGCTTGTCGCGGCTGTGGTCGGGGATGCGCTGCACCAGCTGCGCAAAGTGCAGGGGGCGCAGGCGGGCTTCCTCGGGGCGCACAAAAAACAAGTAGGCCTGCATCAGCTCCCACCGCTGCTGCGCCGGCAGCGGTATTTTCGTCATAAAGGGGTTTTGCTGCATGCGGCGGAGCAGCTCGCCGGCCCGCACGTAGTCGCCGTCGTGCATGGCCAGCAGGTAATACAGCTCCAGAAAAGCAAACCAGTTGTTGTTGGAGCGGTGAAAAGCCTCCAGGTAGCCCTCGGCCAGCGCCAGCCCCTCCGTGATGCGCCGCGCCCGTAAGTGCGCGTACATGCTGTAAAACTTGGTAAAGCGGCTATCGAAACGCTTGGGGTTCAGCTTGCCCTCGGCAAACAGCTGTTCGGCAGCCGTGGTGATGCTGATTATCTCCTCGAAGTTGCCGCTCAGCTCCTGCTGCATCAGGCGCATTTTCAGCAGCGGGTCGTACACGTTGTAAGTGGGCACCTGCTGGTACATGCGCTCCAGCTTGCCGATGATGTCGGGCAGCTCCTGCAGCAGCCGGCGCCGGGCCGATACCGAGCGCACCAATTTCATTTTGGCATCCCAGTTGAGCCGTTGGGCTTCGCGCTCCACGCTCAGGGTTTCGTAGAGGGTGGCGAGCTGCTTTACGCTGTGCTGGTATTGGGTGTAGTCGTTCGACTCGGCATACAGCGTGCGCAGCATTTCCCAGGCGCTGATTTCCTGCTGCGTAAACTCGCCGCTGGCCGCCAGGCGCACCACCTTGCGCAGCACCTGCGGCAGCAACACCCGCTCGCTTTCGCGCCACAGCATGGTTGCCTGGTACAGCAAGTCGAGGCACTGTTGCTCGTACCGGCGAAACGCCGGGTGCCGCGGATCGGTATGATCCAGAAAGAACAAGTGGTTGAGCAGTTTCTCCTGCAGGCGCTGCTTGAGCTTGCGCAGCGCCGCCTGGCTGCTGGCGGAGCTGCTGTTGTAAATGCGCTTGGCTACCTGCATGTTGGTAAGGCTCTCGCCCGATACCAGCAACTCCAGCAACTGCTCTTCTCTCGATTTCGAATTGTAGCTATCGGCAAAGTCAACCAACGGCAGCGTAGGCAGCCGCCGGTTTGTCACAATCTTGGCCAAATTTATCAGCTCGTGCATCGGAAATCCTTCGAATAACGCGCGTCAGCCAACTTCGGCGGTCGTTGGGCGCAATATGTCCCGCGTCACAGACAACGCACTTTCTTCCTTTTTAGGACGGGGCAACCACCTCACTTTTGTATTGTGCAAGATGAGAATTTTGGGCAGCACTATGTCACAAATGCCTCCTATTTTTCAGGTATGAGGTCTGCACTATTGAATCAAACAGGATTTTACAACGTGCTCGGCTAGCTAATTTTACAATTTACCTTTCTTATATCCAGTCACATACACATGGGTTTCTTCCTTTACTTAGGCCGGCCTTGCTGGTATGTTTGTTGTGTTCTAGGTTCTAGTCCACCCCAAATCTCACCACAATGTTGGAGCTGCTACTCATCGCTTTACTGAAGCTAAGCACCTTGCTGGGTGCTGGTACCACTACTCAAAGCGCTACTACGAATAGCGCCACCGGTGCGGCCCAATCTCAGGCGGCACAAACTTCTGGCACTACTACCACCCCGCCGCCCCCGCCCACCAACACCCCCAACATTGGTGGCAACGGCTGGGGCGAAACGCACTAATTGGCTTCTTCAGCGCGGCATTCGGTAACTTGGGCCGGTCCTACCACCCCGGACGCGCCAGGTTCATGTTACAAATCTCACTACCTAGGCTGCTTGTTGCCCTCAGCCTTTGCGTTTGCTGCGCTTGTTCCTCGTCGCCCTCCAAGCAAGCCGCTGTACCCACGGCGGTACGGGTATGCTGGCCCCGCGACCCTGAGTCGCTGAACCCGGTAACCCTGCCCAATGCCTATGCCATTCAGCTCAACAACCTGCTTTACCAAAGCTTGTTGACGGTGGATGGCGCCAAGCGCCGGTTTGTGCCTTGGCTGGCCACCGATATGCCGTCCGTTCGGCGTACCGACTCCCTGACCTACATCAGCTACCAACTACACCCCGAAGCCACCTGGGACAACGGCCGCCCAGTGTTGGCTTCGGATGTGGTGTTTAGCCTGAAGGTTATTGCCTGCCCGGGCTTGCCCAACGAAAGCCTGCGCAACACGCTCGGCTTTGTGCAGGATGTGCAGCTCGACGCCCAGAACCCGCGCCGCTTTACGCTGGTGTGCCGCGGCTACGCGCCCGAATACCGCACCACCAGCGGCGACTTTCCGGTGTTGCCCGAGTATTTGCTCGACCCCGACTCCCTGCTGCGGGCGCTGCCCGTGCGCCGGCTGCTCAGCGGCGACTCGACCCTGAACCAAGTAGCGGCGGTGCAAGCGTTTCAGCAGCGATTCGGGCGGGGCGAGCAGTGGCGCGACCCGCGCGTGGTGCGCGGCAGCGGTGCCTACCAGCTGGTGAGCTGGCAAGCCGGCCAGCGCGTAGTGTTGGAGCGCAAAAGCAAGTGGTGGGGCGATGCCCTTAAAAACGCAGCCTCGCCGCTGGTGGCCAATCCGCGCCGCCTCGAGTTTCATGTGGTGCCCAACGCCGCTACCGCCCTGCTGGCCATGCGCCGCGGCGAGCTGGATGTGTACCCGAACATGCCGGGCCCCGACTTTGAGCAGCTGCGCAAAACCGACTCGGCAGGATTTCAGCTGTACTCGCCAGCCTCTTACCGGGTGGTGGTTATGGAAATCAACACCCAACAGCCCAGCTTAAGCGAATCGCGTACGCGCCAGGCCCTGGCCCTGCTGGTTGATGCGCAGCGCCTGATGCAGGCCACGCAGTTCGGGCTGGGCCAGCGCAGCACCAGCCTGATCAGCCCACGCGAGCAGTGGGTGTACCACGACAGCCTTCCGCTGCGGCCTTACTCGCCGCAGCAGGCGGTGGCCTTGTTGCAGCAAGCGGGTTGGCAACGTGGCAGCAACGGCTGGCGGCGCGCCGGCAACAACGCGCAGGCGCTGGCGCCGCGCTTGTTTTACGCCGCCGGCGACCGTACCTACGAAACCATTGGCTTGCTGCTGCAGCAGGCAGCCCGCCAGATTGGCCTGCCCATCAGCCTGCACCCCACCGAAGCCGGGCAGCTTTCGGCGCTGCGCCGCGAAGGCAACTTTGATTTGTGCCTGCGCACCTTGTACGGCAACCCGTTTTCGTACGACTTGCGCCCGTTGCTGCACACGGGCAGCATTGGCGAAGGCGGGGTAAACCGCACGCGCTTCGGCAACGCCGCCTCCGACCGCCTGCTCGATGGCATCGTGAACACCGAAGACTCGGCCCGGAAAGTGCAGCTGCTGCACAAGCTGCAAACGGTGCTGTACCAGCAAATGCCCATGGTGCCGTTGTTTTTCGAGCCCAACCGGCTGGCTGTGGCCCGGCGCTTCGGCAACGTGCGCCCCAGCGGCCTGGAGCCCGGCTACGACTTGCCGGCTTTTACCCTTACCCCCGGCAGCCGCCCCTAGGTAAGCATGGCCAAACTGCTGGCAAAGCGCATTGGCATGGCCCTGGGCACGGCGTGGCTGGTGGCCTCGGTGGTATTTTTGCTGAGCCGCGCGGTAGCGGCCAACTCGCCGCAGCTGTTTGTGGCCGAGCAGCTTGCCCCCACGGCCAGCGCGGCCACACGCGCAGCCACGGAGCAGCAATACCGCCAGCGCCTGGGCCTGCAGCAGCCGCTTTTTTATTGCAGCCTGCTGCCCTGGCGCTGGCATGGCGGGCACAACCAATATCACACCTGGCTCGGGCACCTGAGCCGTGGGCACCTAGGCACCTCCTACCGCGATGGTACCGCGGTAGAAGAACACCTGGGTGCGGCGTTGGCCGTTACGCTCCCGCTTACGGGCACCGCGCTGCTGCTCACGGCGCTGTTGGCCCTAGGTGCTGCGGTGGCCGCAGCGCGCCGGGCACCCATGCACCGCTTGCTGGTGCCGGTGGCTTACCTATTCGATAGCCTGCCGTTGTTCGTGGTAGCGCTGCTGCTGCTAGTATTGCTGGCCAGCCCCGATTTTTGGCCGCTTTTTCCTTCGTATGGCCTAGAGTCCGGCGCCGAGCCGTTGCTGGGCAGTTTTGTACTCGATCGGGCCTACCACTTGGCGCTACCCATGCTTAGCTTGGTACTGGCGGGCTTTCCGGCTGTTTTTTTACCAACTGCGGCCGCCTTGCGCCAGCAATGCCAGCAGCCGTACGTAACCACGGCCTTGGCCAAAGGCACGCCGGTGGCGCGGGTGTGGTGGCGCCATGTGTTGCCCAATGCTTTGCCGGTGTTCGTGAGCCGGGTTACCGAGTTGCTGCCCGAAGTAGTAGCCGGCGCGGTAGTGATAGAGCTGGTATTTGCCTTGCCCGGTATGGGCCGCCTGTTGGCTGAGGCCGCCGCCAGTCGCGATTTGCCCGTGCTCATCGGCGGTGTGCTGCTGGTAGCGGCGGCGCGCGTGATGGCCTGGGTACTGGCCGATGCCATGCAGATGCTTCTTGACCCTCGCACCCGTACCAGCTGATGCGCAGGATATCGGTAATTCGGGCGGGGCGCTGGCTGGCCGGGTCGTGGCTGCTGATGCTAGGCGTGGCCGCGGGGCTTACCGTGTGCTGGCCCGAGCGGTGGCTGATTGTACCGGTGGATGTGCTGCAAATAAACCTGCCCCCATCGGCGCAGCACTGGCTTGGCACCGACCCATTCGGCCGCGACGTGCTTACGGATGTCGTGGCCGGCACCCATTCGTTACTGACCCTGAGCTTGCCCGCAGCGGTTCTGACGTCGCTGCTGGGCATTCTGCTGGGCGCCGCTGCGGGCTCCTGGGGCAACGCCGGCATTCGGGTACCTAGGCTTGCCCTAGGTGCTTTGGGGGCAGGGTTGTTGGTGGCCCTGCTGATGCCGGCCAGCCAGTTGCCTTGGTGGGTAGCCGGCGCGGCGCTGGTCGCCACAGCGGCCAGCTTTCTGCCCCAGCGCACCACAGGCCTGCCCGTCGATCAGTTGGTGCAGCTGAGCACTACGTTTTTAGGCTCGTTGCCGCGTTTGCTGCTGGTGTTGCTGCTCGCGGCCGTGCATACCCCGTCTACGCCCTGGCTAATCGGGTTGCTAACGCTTACGTGCTGGACTGCCACCGCCCGCCTGGTTCGCACCCAAGTTGTTCAGCTAAAGCACCAGGGCTACATCGAGGCGGCCTATGCAGCCGGGTTTCCGGCAAGCCGGGTACTGTTGCGCCACGTACTACCCAACGCCTGGGGCACCCTGCGGGCTGCTTTGCCGCTCAACCTCGCCACGTGCATTGCCTTGCAAACCACGCTGGCCTTTCTGGGGGTAGGCTTGCCGCCCGACCGCTCCGATTGGGGCCGCACCCTAGCAACAGCCCGCCTCGAACCGGCCGCCTGGTGGCTGGTTGCGGGTGCCGCTCTGCCGCTGGCAGCCACCGTTATGGCGCTGCATGTGCTGCTAGCAGGGCCGCAAATGCGCGATTCGGCGCAAAAAAGCCGAAAATTTTAGGGCCTGTTTTGTCACAGACAGGCCCTTTTTTACGCGTTTCGATTGGCCAAACCATGCACTCTTGCAGGCCGAAGTGGCTCTAAATCCGGCCTAAACACCGCTCCGCGGGCCTTCCCGTCTTCGGATTGAGCACAATAAGCACCAAGTAATCCTTGTCACACAGAAGGCGTTTTCTTCCTTTACTTAACCCCTGGCTTGCCCTAACATTGTATCAGAAAGGCAGCCGAAACCCCGCTACCAACGGTTCAGCTAGCCATTCGAATACCGACGGCGCCTATCAGGCGGCCGTCAGCAACCAGAAAAAGTAAGATCCGGAGCCGCCGGACGAACATCAATATAAAAGCTCGGCGCTGATTTGCAACGCGGTGCCAGCTCAGATACCATACTCCGGAGGATTAACCACTTAGTGGCTGTCCTTCTGTATAGGTTGTTGCAATAGGTGTGTTGAAAAAACCGCGGCCCTTGGCTGCGGTTTTTTTCTTTAAAGTGAAGAGACAACCGAAAAAAAGGAGCCGCTGCCAGACGGGCAACGGCTCCTTTTTTTATTGCTAACAGCCTTACTAACCGGGCCTTACACCTAGGCAACAGTACTGCCGGTGGGTACCGTAGGCTCCGTGGTCGATTGGCCATCGGACGAGCCGTTGCTGTGGCCGGGCAGGTTTAGCTCGGGCAAGTCGTTGCTCAGGGGCAACGGGTGCTCCTGCTTACGCTCGCTCAGGGTTTCGGAGCGGTCGGTGCCGGCGGTATGGGCCTGGTAGGTGGTTTGCGCATCAAACGGGCGCTTGCCTACGAGGCGCTCCAGGTCGTCCTGCAGCAGGATTTCCTTTTCGAGCAGTTCGCGGGCAACTATCTCCAGCTCCTGCCGACGGAAGGTGAGCAAGTCCTTCGTGCGGTTGTAAGCATCCTCGATGATCTTTCGCACTTCTTCGTCGATCATCTGGGCCGTGGCTTCTGAATAAGGCTTGGTGAAGCCGTACTCGCCCGAGCCCTTCGAGTCGTAGAAGGAGATGTTGCCCAGCTTGGGGTTCATGCCGTACATCGTGACGATGCTGTAGGCCATCTTGGTGATGCGCTCCAGATCGGACAAGGCACCGGTCGAAATCTTGCCGAACACCAGCTCCTCGGCGGCACGACCACCTAGGGCCATGCACATCTCGTCGGTGAGCTGCTCGGTGTTGTACAGGAACTGCTCCTTGGGCAGGTACTGCGCGTAACCTAGGGCGGCTACACCGCGCGGCACAATGCTCACCTTCACCAACGGATCGGCGTGCTCCAGGAACCAGCCCGCAATAGCGTGGCCGGCTTCGTGGTAAGCCACAATCTTCTTCTCCTCGGGCGAGATAAGCTTGTTCTTCTTCTCGAGGCCACCAATCACGCGGTCGATAGCATCCTGGAAGTCCTGCATCGTCACCATCTTCTTGTCGCGGCGGGCGGCAATAAGGGCGGCTTCGTTGCAGACGTTGGCAATTTCGGCGCCGGCAAAACCGGGCGTCTGGGCAGCCAGCTTTTTGGCGTCTACGTCGGGCGACAAAGCCAGTGGCTTCAGGTGCACCCCGAAAATCTGGGTACGGCCAATGATGTCGGGCTTGTCCACCGAAATCTGGCGGTCGAAACGGCCGGGGCGCAGCAACGCGGAGTCGAGGGTATCGGGGCGGTTGGTAGCCGCCAGGATGATAACCCCCGAATCGGTGCCGAAGCCGTCCATTTCTACCAGCAGCGAGTTCAGCGTGTTCTCGCGTTCGTCGTTGCCGCCGGGCACGTTGCCGCGCGAGCGGCTGCGGCCAATGGCGTCAATTTCGTCGATGAAGATGATGCAGGGCGCCTTGGCTTTGGCTTGCTTAAACAAGTCGCGCACGCGGGCCGCACCTACGCCTACGAACATCTCCACAAAGTCGGAACCCGACAGCGAGAAGAACGGCACATCGGCCTCGCCGGCTACGGCTTTGGCCAGCAGGGTTTTGCCCGTGCCGGGAGGGCCTACCAGCAAAGCGCCTTTCGGGATTTTGCCACCCAATACGGTGAACTTCGACGGGTTCTTCAGGAACTCCACGATTTCCTGCACTTCCTCTTTGGCTTCCTCCAGGCCGGCCACGTCTTTAAAGGTGATTTTCACCTTGTCGCCACCCTCGAACAGGGCCGCGCGCGATTTGCCGATGCTGAAGATCTGGCCACCGGGCCCGGCAGCACCGCTCATGCGGCGCATCAGGAACCAGAAGCCCACCAATAGGATAATAAAGAAAGCCCAGTTGGTGAATATCTCACCGAAGCCGGTGCGGGTATCAACCCCCAGGCCCACGCGCTGCTCGGCCGGGATGGTGGCCTGCAGCTTGTCGTAGTCTTCCTTAAAGGTCTTTCCGTCGATTACGCGGAAGTTGTAGTGCGGCCCCTGGTCCGATACGAGCGGGCCGCGGGTACGCAGTTTTTGGTTGTATTTGGCATTCTGCAGGGCTTCGCGCTTCAGCGTCACCTCCACCAAGCGGTCGTTCACGAGGGTTACGTCGCGTACGTCGCCGGCCTGCAGCATCTGCTCGAACTCTTGCTGCTTAATCTCGATGGCCGAGCTGCCCTTGCTCAGGTAGTAAAACCCGAACACGAGCACCGTCAGCCCGAGCAGCACCCACAGCTGCACACCGGGGCGCGGGGCACCGGGCGTAGGCAGCATGGGCTTTTTCTTTTTCGGAGAAGGGGTGTTATCTGGCATGTATAAGAAGAGTCTTCAACAAAAGAAGCACAGTAAGGAGAACACCCCGCGCCAGCGGTTTGTTCGGGCCTGCTGCGGTATGTACGGGGCAGCAGGTGTTGGCAGGGCAGACGCGGCACCACCGGTTTTACTTTACCTAGGGGCAACAAAAAACCGGTAGGGCTGCGCGAAGCTGCTTACTTAACCGCGGTTTCTTCCTCGATGTAGGAAATTTCGGCATCGCCCCAAAGCTCCTCGAGCGCGTAGAACGAGCGACGGTCGCGCAGGAACACGTGCACTACCACGTCCACGTAATCGAGCAGCACCCACTCGCGGTTCTGGCGGCCTTCGCTCTGCCACGGGTTTTGGCCGGTGGTTTTCTCTACTTCTTCTTCCACCGAGCGGGCAATGGCGTCGAGCTGGGTATCGGAAGTGGCCGAGCAGATGACGAAGTAATCGGCAACAGCGTTTTTGAGATTTTTAAGATTGAGCACCACGATGTCGGACGCCTTTTTGTCCTGCATACCGCGTACGATGGTGTCTGCCAAGTTGTCCGAATCCTGCCGAACCGGGGTAATTTTCATGTGAGAGAAGTAGGTTTGTCAACACAAAGTAGGAAAAATCAGGTGGAGCAAATCAGCCCTCAAACCCTGTTCACGGGCCAACAGGTAATATGGTTGCCCGAATGCGGCTCCACAAACACCGAAGCACGCGAGTTGCTAGGCCAAAACCGCGCCACCGAGGGCTGCACCGTCATAACCGACAGCCAAACGGCCGGCCGCGGCCAGCGCGGCAACCAGTGGGAAGCCGCCCCGGGCGAAAACCTGACGCTTTCGGTGGTGTGGCGCCCGGCGTTTCTGCCGGCAGCGGCGCAGTTTCAGCTAAACCTTGCCGTGGCCTTAGGTGTGCACGATTGGGCCGCCGGCCTGCTCGGCCCCGACCCTGCCCTGCGGTTGAAATGGCCCAACGATTTGTTTTACCAGGATCAGAAGTTGGGCGGCATCCTGATCGAGAACACACTTAGCGGCGCACAAATTCAATTTAGTATAGTCGGAATCGGATTGAACATTAACCAGACCGGCTTCGGCGTGCCCACGGCCACTTCGCTCGGCCTGCTCACGGGCCGCGCCTATGCCCTAGGTCCGTTGGCTACGCGGCTGCTCGAGCACCTGGAGCGGCGCTACCTGCAGCTGCGCGCCGGCCACTACCAAACCTTGCGCGCCGACTACCTAGGCGCACTTTACCGCCACGACGGCGACTGGTACCCGTTCGAGGTAGCGGGCCAACTGGTGCAGGGCCGCGTAACCGACGTTGATGAGGCCGGCCAGCTGGTACTGGAGCTGAGCACCGGGCAAACGCGGCATTTCGGCCTGCAGGAAATAAAGCATGTGCTGCCCAACTCGCTTAAACTTTAGGCCGGCTGGCTTGTCTGAAAAGAAAGCAGCGCACCCAGGCCAAATTTTCGCGGCACGGAGCTTGCCATAGTGAAATAGCGCGGTTGAGCTGAGCAACCTTGCAGGGCCACTAACCGTCTATATTTCAACGCACTGCCACGCCTGACAGCAACCCGTTTTTCGCTACCTCAATGAAAATTTTTACATACATCCTGGTATTCACCGCGTTGCTGCTGACGCAGTTGGCCGCCACGGCCATGCACCTGCGCCTAGGTGCCCGCGGCAAGGCGCAAGGCCCACCCGAAGGCGTAACCGTAAACGCCCCGCTGACGGTGTACCCCAACCCCGTGCGCGGCGGCCAGGCCACCGTGGCCTTCACCGAAACCAAGCCGGGCAAAGCTTACCGCCTGCGCATCAGCAACATTATCGGCCGCGAGGTGCGCTCGGTGCAGCTGCGCTCCGAAACCGCCGTGCAGGGCCAACTCATCGATTTATCGGCTTTGCCGGGCGGCATTTATTTCTGCTCGCTGCTGATGGATGAGCAAGTAGTAGCTACCAAGCGCCTGACGCTGCAGAATTAACCGCTTGCCCAACACAAGCTCCGTTTAGGGCCGCCGTTCTTAACCAGAGAGCGGCGGCTTTCTTTGTGCCTAGGTGCTGCTGAGCGAGGGCGCCTGGGCACGTGCCGCTTTTATCCCTACTTTTGACCTTCCTGAACAACCCTTTATGCAGCGTTACTCGCGTTTGAATAACCTGGTGGGCTGGCTGGTTTTTGCCATTGCCACCGTTACCTATCTGCTCACGCTCGAGCCCACAGCTAGTTTCTGGGACTGCGGCGAGTTTATTGCCTGCTCCTACAAGCTGTTGGTGCCGCACCCGCCCGGGGCGCCTACCTTCCTGCTCCTGGGGCGCCTGTTCTCGCTCCTGTCGTTCGGCGACGTAACCAAGGTGGCCGTGCTGGTCAATGCGTTGTCGGCGCTTAGCTCGTCGTTCACGGTGCTGTTCCTGTTCTGGAGCATTACCATGCTGGCCAAAAAGCTGGTGATGCACCGCCCCGGCATGCACGACGACCGCACCCTGGAGCCGACAAAAGGCCAAACCCTGCTCATTTTGGGCAGCGGCATAGTAGGTGCCCTGGCCCTCACCTTTTCCGATTCGTTCTGGTTCAACGCCGTGGAGGCCGAGGTGTACGCCATGTCGTCGTTGTGCACGGCGGTGGTGGTGTGGCTGATGCTGAAGTGGGAAAACCGCGCCGACGAAGCTGACTCCGATAAGTGGCTGATTCTGATAGCCTACGCAATGGGCCTCAGCATTGGCGTGCACTTGCTCAACCTGCTGGCCATTCCGGCCTTGGGTCTGATTTACTACTTCCGCCGTACGGCCCAGCCTACCTGGGTGGGCGGCCTGATTACCCTGGTTATCAGCAGCATTATCGTGGGGCTGATTCTGGTGGGCATCATCCCCGGCCTGCCTTCCATTGCGGGCAGCATCGAGGTGTTCTTCGTCAACTCCATCGGCCTGCCCTTCAACTCGGGCGTCATCTTCTTCCTCATTCTGTTCGTCGGGCTGCTGTGGTTTGGCTTCCGCTACTCGTTCCGGAGCGGCAACCGCCTGCTGAACACGGCCCTGCTCAGCCTGGTGTTTATCCTGATCGGCTACACCTCGTACCTGATCATCCCGATTCGCTCGTCGTTCCTGCCCACCATCAACGAGAACACGCCCAACGACGTGCTTTCGTTTGTGAGCTACCTGAAGCGCGAGCAGTACGGCGACCGGCCCCTGCTCTACGGCCCGCAGTTCAACGCCCAGCCCATCGACCAGAAAGAGGGCGCGCCGCGCTACGTGCGGCAAGGCGATAAGTACGTGGTAGCCGAGCACCGCCTGGAAACCATCTACGACGACGCCGACAAGATGCTGCTGCCGCGCCTGTACTCGCCCGACCCCGGCCACATTCAGCAGTACCAGAAGTGGGTTGATATTCAGCCCGACAGCAAGCCCACCATGGGCCAGAACCTAGGCTTTCTGTTCCGCTACCAGATGGGCCACATGTACTGGCGCTACTTCCTGTGGAACTTCGTGGGCCGCGACTCCGACGTGCAGCAAGCCGGCGTGATGTGGCCCACCGAGGCCGGCAAAAGCGGCTTGCCCGAACGCATTGCCGACAGCAAAGCCCGCAACAACTTCTTTGCTATTCCGCTCCTGCTGGGCGTACTGGGCCTGATCTTCCACGTGCGCCGCGACGGCCGCAACGCCCTCGTGGTGGGTCTGCTGTTCCTGTTCACGGGCCTGGCCATTGTGGTGTACCTCAACCAGCCGCCCATCGAGCCGCGCGAGCGTGACTACACCTTTACGGGTGCCACCTACGCCTTTGCCATCTGGATTGGCCTGGGCGTGCTCGGCCTTGCCGACTTGCTGAGGGCCGTACTGAAAGCCGATAGCCTGCGCGGCGGCGCGGCCGTAGCCCTAGGTCTGCTGGCGCCCGTGGTAATGGCGGCCCAGGGTTGGGACGACCACGACCGCTCCGACCGCTACAACTCCGTTGATTCGGCCAAAAACCTGCTGAACTCGCTGCAGCCCAACGCCATCCTGTTCACCAACGGCGACAACGACACCTTCCCGCTGTGGTACGCGCAGGAGGTGGAAGGCGTGCGCACCGACGTGCGCGTGGCCGTGCTCAGCTACCTGAACACCGACTGGTACATCGATCAGATGAAGCGCCGCAGCTACAAGTCGCAGCCACTGCCCATCTCGATGGAAAACGCCACCTACCGCCAGGGCACCAACGACTACCTGCCGTTTGTGGAGAACCCCTCGGTGGCCTCGGTAAACCTCAGCGAGTTTCTGCAGCTCGTGAAGCAGAACTCGCCGCTGCTGCAGGTGCAAACCCAAAGCGGCCGTCCGTTGCTCTCGTTCCCCACGCGCAAGTTTTACCTGCCCATCGATACCACGGCCGTTGAAAAGCTGGGCATTATCCCGGCCGAGCGCCGCGGCCAATTGGTGTCGCGCATGGAGTGGGACATGGGCCGCGGGGCCATCGAGAAGAAAAACCTGGTGATTCTGGACATGCTGGCCACCAACAACTGGCAGCGCCCGATCTACTTCTCCTCTACCGTGAACTCGCAGGACTTTATGAGCCTGCAGCCGTACTTCCAACTCGAGGGCCTGGCCTACCGCGTGTTGCCGCTGAAGGACCCCAACTACGATCCGCGCGGCCTCAACGAAGGCTACGTGGTGAATGATCAGATGTACGACATCCTGATGAAGCGCTTTGCCTACCGCAACCTCG